>JASLBX010000198.1 GCA_030146385.1 Jiangellaceae bacterium
GCCGAGCACCGGCCCGCTGACGCCGCCGAGCGGGCCGAGCGTCATCACAATGCCCATCGCCCGGCCGCGGCTCTCGGGTCGCGAAGCGACTGTCGTTAGGACGGGGATCAGCGCGAACAACACCGCAGCGAACGCACCCTGAACGACCCGCGCCCCGATCAGCCAGCCGATCGACTGCGCCAGCCCGACCGCCACGCTGGCCAGCACGAACCCGGTCACCGCGAAAACCATCGCGTTCCGCTGGCTGATCCCGTCCAGCCAGCGTCCGCTCGGCAACGACAGCGCGATCACCGGCAGTACATATCCCAGCACGATCCACTGGGTCAGGCTGGTGCCGATACCGAACTCGGCCTCGATCGTCGGCAGCGCGACATTGACCACGGTCGCGTCCAACTGCGCCATGAAAACCGCTATCCCGGTCGCGGCCACCACCAACCAATTGGTCCGGGCGGTAGCCGATGGACCAGGTGGCGCGTCGTGGGTCGGTTGGCTCACCCGATCAACGCTGGCAGCAGCGCGGCATGCGCAGGTAGTGCTCGACGCACGGGTGAACTGTTCGAACGCATCAGTTCCATGTGCGGATTACACGGTCTCCCATTGCCCGGAACCGGGTCGACGCGATCCGGCTCGCCCGGGAGGCGGGCTGGCTTCAGCCGACTCGTGCGTAACCCACCCCAGACGCGTGCGGCCGGCACTGCCGCCCGCATGGCGCCTGAGGGCAGCGTCGAGACCGAGCTTCGACGGATCGAGGAGGAACGATGCGTGTACTGGTGGCCAGATCGTGCGGACCGGATTCGCCGCCGAGCTCGGCAACGCGGCGACCGCCCATCGATGAAGTTGACACGACGTAATTCAACGGGAGGCACTGCGATGATCTTCGAACCCACCACTATCCAGAAGTTCAGTGTCCAGGACGCGCCGGACTGGTTGCAGGTCGGTGACCGCCAGGCATACGTCGGCTACATCGCGGACGAGGAGGAGGGCTCGAACCTCGGGTTGGCCTATATCCGCTTCTGCAAAGGAGTGAAGTTCGACTTCCTGTGGGCATACGACGAGGTCGCTGTCGTAACTAAGGGAAGCCTGACCGTCCGGGTGGGCGATGAGACCATCACGGCGAAGGTCGGGGAGTCGCTCTATATGCCCGCCGGTGTACGTGGCGTCTTCGAACTCCGTGAGGACGTGGAAGCGTTCTGCGTGCACTACCCGACCGACGGTAAAGCAGGTCGCGAGTGGCAGGGGGCAGAACGATTGCCGGCCGAATCCGAGATCCACCCGGTGTCGATCAACGAAGTCTGGGACTGATGACTGGTGCCCCGCAAATTGCGGGCACGTTTCCTGTTACTCGACGAGCTTTCCATCGGACGATACGTCGCGCATCAGCTTGGCGATCTCGTCCGGAATTGGCGGTATCTCCTCCCGCTCGATGCTGCCGGGCTCCGACCAGACCAGGTTGACCTGCAGGGATTCGTCGAGCTCTGGGTAGTCTGCGCGGTTGTGACAGCCGCGGGTTTCACGCCGCTCGAGCGCGGCTTCCAGAGTCGCCCGGGCCGCGATTAGGGACGCCTTCAAGTCAAAGGCATGGGCCAGGTCCTGATAGCCCGCGTTGTCCGGGTGAACGCCCACATTGGCAAGTTGCCCTTCGACGGCGTCCAGCTCCGAGATGCCGGCCAGCACGCCTGACTCGTCGCGCACGACGCCCGCGCGTTCGGTCATGGTGTTGCGGATCGCGCGCTGCAGAGCCCGAACGTTCTCGGCTCCGTCCGCGGACAGTAGCTCGTCGATCTCATCTCTCGCCGCGGCCACCGCGGTCGCTGAGCGTTGCTGACCACCGAGCTCTGCCGAGTAGCCCGCGGCTGCCTCCCCGGCAATGCGCCCGTACACCAGCAGCTCAATGAGGGAGTTCCCGCCGAGCCGGTTCGCGCCATGGAGGCCGCTGGACGCCTCGCCGATGGCGTACAGGCCTTCAACGTCCGTGCTGTGATCGTCCGGGCGCACCCAGACGCCACCCATCGAGTAGTGCGCCGTGGGGGCGATCTCCACAGGCGTCATGGTGATGTCGAGCATCTGCAGCTCAAGAAGCGTCTGGTACACCCGAGGCAGCCGCCGCATGATCGTCTCGCGGGGCAGGTGGGAGACATCCAGCCACACTCCCCCGTTCGGAGTGCCGCGCCCTTCCTTGATCTCGGAATAGGCGGCAAGAGCGACCCGGTCCCGCGTGGACAACTCCAAACGCTCGGGGTCGTACCGCGCCATGAATCGTTCACCCAGCGCATTGCGGAGCACCCCGCCCTCGCCCCGAGCCGCCTCGGACACCAGTGTCCCAGCCGCGTTCTCCGGCTCGATCAATCCGGACGGATGGAACTGGACAAGCTCCGGATCACGGAGCCTGCCTCCGGCCTCCACGGCGAGGCGGAACGAGTCGCCGGTGTTCTCGTCCCGACGGGAGGACGTCCGCCGCCAGATTCGGTTGTGTCCACCAGCGGCCAGGATGACCGCGTCGGCGTGGATGAGGTATCGCGTTCCGTCACCGATGTCGAACCCGTACGCACCAAAGATCACGTTGTCGCGGACCAGCAGTTTGGTCACGTAGACCGAGTCCATGATCGGCACTTGGAGCTGCGTGGCGCGGTTGATCAAAGTGCGCTGAATCTCCAGGCCCGTGTAGTCGCCCGAGAACGCGGTGCGACGGAACGTGTGGGCACCGAAGAACCGCAGCGAGATACCTCCGTCGGCGTCGCGCGCGAACGGCATGCCGTACCGCTCGAGATCTTGGATCCCTCGCGCAGCCCCCTCCGCAACGATCTGGACCGTCCGCGGATCCGCGAGGAGATAACTCTCCTGCACGGTATCCGCGGCATGTTGCTGCCAGGTGTCCTCGGGATCCACCGTGGCCAGCGCGGCGTTGATGCCCCCAGCCGCCAGGGACGTATGAGCATCCAACGAAGGCCGCTTTCCGACGGCAAGCACGTCCACGCCGCGTTCCGCCAGCTCGATGGCGGCACGAAGTCCCGACCCCCCGGTACCGATGATGAGGACCGATGTGGCGATCCGCTGCTCCTGGACGTTCACGACAACGCTCCGTTCGACCGATGCGATCTCCTACTCAGTACGACGACACGACCCCTGCTGTCGTGACCCGCCGGCAGTGTGTGCTTCGTCTCACGGCCCTCCGCGACACGAGGTGCAGTGCGCGGTATCAGCGGCTGATACCGCGTTGAAACCGCCGTAAATCCGCCGGCGCGCAGGCTAGCTCTCAGTCGTGGCAACCAGTGCCACAGCAATGAAGGAGCGGATAATCATGACCGCCAAGCCAGCGACATCGAGGCCGGCGATCACGGTGAAGGGGCTGCGGAAGTCGTTCGGCGACAACCTGGTGCTCGACGGCATCGACCTCGAGGTTGCTACTGGAACGATCTACGCGCTGCTCGGCCCGAACGGTGCCGGAAAAACAACCGTGGTCAACATCCTGTCGACATTGATCGGCTCAGACGCCGGTGACCTCACCGTCAGTGGGCATGATGTCAACCAGGATCCGGACAGCGTGCGCGCCGCCATCGGCGTCACCGGCCAGTTCTCCGCCGTGGACAACCTGCTCACCGGCGAGGAGAACGTCATCCTGATGGCCGACCTGAACCACCTGCCCAAGGCTGAGGGTCGCCGCCGGGCCGCCGAGCTGCTCAAGCGTTTCGACCTCGTGGACGCCGCCAAGAAGCCGGCCATGACCTACTCCGGTGGCATGCGCAGACGGCTCGACCTGGCCATGAGCATGATCGGTTACCCAAAGACCGTCTTCCTCGACGAGCCAACAACCGGCCTAGACCCGCGCAGCCGCCGCACCATGTGGCAGTTCATCAGAGAGCTGGTGGCGGACGGCGTCACGATCTTCCTCACCACGCAGTACCTCGAGGAAGCGGATGAGCTGGCCCATCGGATCGCGCTGCTCGACCACGGAAACATCGTGGCCGAGGGGACCCCGGAGGAGCTCAAGCGGCTCGTCCCCGGCGGTCACGTGCGCCTGCGCCTGCCCGACCTGACGGCCCTCGACGCGGCGTCCCGGCTGCTGGGCTCCGCCACCCGGGACGAGGCGGCGCTCACGCTCGA
>JASLBX010000208.1 GCA_030146385.1 Jiangellaceae bacterium
TCGGCAACGGAGTCGTGGCCATCGCCGAGCAGACGGTTCCCAGTGGACTTACCGCCCTGATCATCGGCGCCGTCCCGCTGTGGTTCGTACTGCTGCGCTTCAGTGGCGGCGACCGGCCGCGTGCACTCACCTGGCTGGGTGTGCTCGTGGGGTTCGGCGGCATCGCGGCGATCAGCCTCCCCCGGGGCGGAATCGACGGCGTCGAGGCCTGGGGAGTGGTGCTCATCCTGTTCGCCACGGTCTCGTGGGCCACCGGCTCGTACCTGTCGCCCCGCCTGAACCTGCCCCGCCGGACGATGGTGGCGGTGAGCTACGAGATGCTGGCCGGCGGCTCGATCATGACCATCGGCTCCGTGGCGTTCAGCTCCACCAGGACGTTCAATCCGGCCGACGTCTCCGCCGATGGCTGGATCGCCTTGGCCTACCTCGTGGTGTTCGGTTCGCTGCTCGGCTTCACCGCGTACGCCTACGCACTTGCCAACGCGCCGCTGTCGCTCGTCGGGACGTATGCCTACGTCAACCCGGTGGTCGCGGTGGTCCTTGGCTGGGCCATCCTCGCGGAGCCGGTCACGGCCGTGGTGACCGGAGGCGGCGCCCTCGTCGTACTGGGCGTCGCGCTCGTCGTAAGTGCCGAGCGGCCGAGCGCTACCGAGCCTCAACCGACGTCCGAACCCGTTCCCGAACGCGTCAGTTCCTGAGGCGCCGATACGGGGCAAGCACATGCACTCCCCTGCGGTGCACGTGCCCGCCCCCAAGGCGTGACCCTAGTCAGAACCTCCAGTCAACGCAAAGTTAACTTTGGTGATTGGGTGACGCGCATGGAGGTTCATGTGGCCGGCAACTCCAGCACCGACGCGGTGGGGCCGACACCGGAAACGGGCGAGACCCTAACGGCGACCAGGGCACGGTCGTACGCGTTGAGCGTCTCGTCGATGCGGCCTAGATCGCGGTAGAGGTCGCCGAGCTCGCGCCACGCAGCCGCAGCCTGCCGCGACGCACCCATCGCCTCGAGCATGGTCGCGGAGGCGCTGCACTGTTCGAGCGTCTCGTCCGACAACCCCTGCTCACGCAGGATCCGGCCGAGCAGCAGGCGGGCCCTCGCCGACTCGATTCGTGGCTGATCGCCCAACTTGGCGAGCGAGTCCAGCGCAGCCGTCCGCGCTTCGTCCAGCCGGCCGAGCGCCAGCAAGGCACGAGCCCGCTCGGTCGCGTAATAGCCGAGATCGATCGCGCCGCCGTGGACCTGGATCTCCTCCTCGACGCGGTCCAGCAGCTCCAACGCGGTCTCCGCCTCTGGCGGCGACTGCTGCAGCAGCAGCCAGGCGTAGCAGACCCGCAGCCGGGCGAGGTTGCGCCGGTCGTCACTCTCACCGAACAGGGCAAGCGCCCGGTCGACCAGGGAAAGCGCCTCGCCGATCTGGCCACGCGACTCCGCGAGGAGCGCGGCGTTCCAGTACGCGGCCCCGCGCGAATGCGGCGCACCGGACGATTCGGCACCGCGAATCAGGTCGGCCGCCAGCACCGTGGCGCGGGCAAGGTCGCCACGCTCGTAGTACCCCATCAGCACAGTGCAGCCGAGACGGACGTACTCGTCGGTGCCCTCGAGTCCCAGCTCGGCGGCGGACTGCATGGCCTCCTCGCCGGTGTGGATGGCCATGTCGAGGTCGCCGGCCTCGTGGTAACACCGCGACAGCGCCTCGGCGACGTCCATCCACGGGTGGACATTCGGCTCTCGCCGCGCTTCCTCGGCCAACTCACCGAGCACGCGAAGGGCTTCTTCGAGGTCGCCCTTCCGCTCGGCGGCGATGGCCCGACCCGTGCGCACCTGGCGATGCTGCTCATCGCTCAGACCGGGGTCACCCTCGAGGGCGACGAACCGCTTGTAGGCGTCCTCGATGTCGCCACGATGCAGAGCGACCTCTGCGTGGCCGAGCGCGAGGCGCGCCCTCCGCCGGACCTCGGCGTCGATGCCGTCGAGCAGGTAGCCCGGGTCGACGCCCAGCCGCTCGGCGATGTGCGCCAAGGCGGCAGGCGCCGGTTGCCGGCGTCCGCTCTCGACCAGAGACAGGTAGCTGGGCGAGAGCATCCCCGCAGCGACTTCGGCCTGCGTCAGGCCGAGCTCAAGACGGCGGGCGTGGATGCGGCGCCCGACGAGCGACTCCCCTTGGGCTTCGGAGTCCGAAGTCTGGGATCGCTCTCTGACTTCCACTTGACGATATGCCATAACACCATTTCACTACGAGGTGTCATGTCTGCGCTAGCCTCTACCTCGAGGAGTTTGAGATGGTTCGCAGATCTCTAGTCCGTCTCGTTGCCGCAACCCTCACGTTCATCGCCCTCTCGGCAGCCCTGGCAACGCCTGCTGCCGGCCTCGGCCCCATCGGCTGCTGCTAGTTCCGAGCAACCGACGGCCACGACAGACGGCTTCCAGCTTCGCCCCCGAGACGGGAGCCGTCATGGCAGGCCCCGGCGGGAGAGGCCTACGCTATCCGACCTGCCGGGGCTTCTGCATGAGGTCTAGTGCCCCGCGCTAGTTGACGCGCGCCCGCCATTCGGCCGTCACCTTCAGCAACCGGTCGCTCGCCTCAGGTTCGGCGACCGTGATCCGGCAGCCCTCGCCCGCGAACGGCCGGACGGTGAGACCAGCAGCCTCGCACGCCGCGGCGAACTCCCCGGTCTGCTCGCCGAGTTCGAGCCATACGAAGTTCGCCTGGGTGTCCGGGACGTCCCACCCCTGCTCGAGCAGCGCCGTCCGGACCCGGTCGCGTTCCGCCACGAGCGCCTCGACCCGTTCGAGCAGGGCGTCCTCGCGCCGCAGGGATTCGATAGCAGCGTGCTGCGCGATGCCACTGACGCCGAACGGCACCGCGGTTTTCCGCAACGCGTCGGCGACCGGCTCCTGGGCGATCCCGAAGCCCACTCTCAGGCCGGCAAGGCCGTACGCCTTCGAGAATGTCCTCAGCACGCACACGTTCGGATGTTCGCGATACAGCTTGAGGCCATCGACGGCGTCCGGATCCCGGACGAACTCCCGGTACGCCTCGTCGACGACGACCAGGACGTCGGCCGGAATCCGCTCGAGGAAGCTGCGCATCTCGTCCTGGTGCACCGCAGGCCCTGTCGGGTTGTTGGGCGAGCACACCAGGATGAGCCGCGTCCGGTCGGTCACCGCCGCCGCCATCGCATCCAGGTCGTGCCGCGCACCGGGGCCGAGCGGCACGGGCACCGAACGCGCCCCCGAGATTCCGACCACGATCGGGTACGCCTCGAAGGACCGCCAGGCGTAGACGACCTCGTCACGCTCGGCCGCGGTGGCCTGGATGGCCTGCTGGAGCACACCGACGCTGCCGGTACCAGTGGCGAGATGTGTCGGCGGCAGATCGAACCGCTTTGCCAGGGCGTCGATCAGACCCGTGGCGAACATGTCCGGGTACCGGTTCATCGAGCCGGCGGCTTCGACCGCCGTTTCGAGCACGCCTGGGAGCGGTGGGTACGGATTCTCGTTGGACGAGATCTTGAACGAGGGTTGGCCGCCGCCTGGGGCAGCCGGACGTCCCGGCTTGTACGACGGCAAGCTGTCCAAGGCATGACGCAATCGCGGGCTATCCGACGGCATGCCGTCACAATAGGCCACGCCGGCTGTGATCGGCGCTCCCTCCGGCGGCCCGAAGCCGGTGGCCCGAACGAGACGCACTGCCTGCCGGTGTGCCGTACCGAGGGATCTTCGTCTACGCTCGACGGCCATGTCGTTGATCATTCGGCTTATCGTCAATGCGATCGCGCTGTGGGTCGCCACGGTCATTGTGAGCGGAGTCGAGGTGGAAAGCGCCTCTACCCAGGAGCAGGTCGTCACCCTGCTCGTGGTGGCTGCGATCTTCGCTCTCGTCAACATCGTGGTGCGCCCGGTTGTCAAGCTGCTGTCGTTGCCGCTCTATGTGCTCACCCTCGGGCTGTTTACGTTCGTCGTCAACGCCCTCATGCTGCTGCTGACCTCGTGGATCGCCGACCTGTTCGACGTGCCATTCAACGTCGATGGATTCTGGTCCGCTGTCCTTGGCGGTCTGGTGATCGCCTTCGTCAGCTGGCTCTTAAACCTGCTGTTGCCGGACTAGACCGAACATCGCCATTGCCTGGACACAACGGATCGATTACTCCGGCGAGTCGGGCTTCCCCTACGTGTGCCCGGTGCCGTAGCGTTGTGGCTACTTCCTGCACGACCGAGGGCTGATCGTCACATCTGATGGGGGGCCTACGGGGGAGCGTCGTGCTTACCCGTGCGTCCCTAAGGCAGGTGAGTAATCATGGCGAGCGGCTTCGGCTCCGTCGGCTCCGTACTGACCGAACGCCCCCCGTCCGACGAACCACTGGTCACCCCGGTCACCCGTGGCACCGTCCCGAATCCCCCGCCCCCCGTTCCGCAGCGGCCGATGCCGGCACACCCGTCGCCAGGGCACAACCGGGTGAATCAAGCGCCGCCCCCACACCACACGCCGGCCGCCCAACGGGCCTTGCTCACCCCGCAGGAACCACTCACGCAGCATGCCCCGCTCACCCCGCACGAACCGCTAACCCACGAGTCAGCGCCGGCGCAGCAGGAACGCGGCTCGTCGCCGGGTAACCGAGCCTGGTACGACAGCCTGCTGAGCGGCCGCGAGTACGACGTCGTCTACGACGACGCCGAGGGTTATCCACTGCTCGCGTTCGCCGATGGTCAGTGGTACGACGTCACGTCGTTCAACCCGCGCCCGGTCTCGGTGCGGTACGCGATCCATCTCGATCCCGCGTGGGCGGGTGCTGTCGTCCAGACCGTGTGCAGTTGGATGCGCGGCAACCCGAGCCACGACCGGTCCTTCGAGCTCGCCACCGAGCTTGCGCTGGCTGTTGGCGAGCTGGCTCGGCTGGCGGCGAGCTGACCGGCAGAGTCAGCCAGGACCTCGTGACGTATCGCATCTGCCTTGTGTGTCTCGGCAATATCTGCCGGTCACCCATGGCGGAGGTCGTGATCCAGCACCGGCTGGACAAGGTTGGGCTCGCCGACAAGGTCAGCGTCGAATCCGCCGGAACCGGCGCCTGGCATGTGGGCGAGCCCGCTGATCCGCGTGCGCTCGCCGCACTCCGCGAGCGTGGCTACGACGGGACGGCCCACCGTGCCCGCCAGTTCACCGCCGAGTGGTTCGACCGGTACGACCTGATCCTCGCCATGGATCAGGACAACTACGCCGAGCTCAGTCGGCTGGCGGCGGCCTACGGCGGCGATACCAAGGTGCGGATGCTCCGGTCGTACGATCCGAATGCTCGGGCGACTGGGGACCTCGATGTCCCCGATCCGTACTACGGTGGCGCAGACGGGTTCGTGCACGTGCTCAACCAACTCGAGCGCGCAGCGGACGGCCTCGTCGATTCGCTGCGGGAGGAACTGCGTGACCGCTGAGCAGCTGAGCCGCCTGATCGGAGAGCGAGTTGCCCACCTCGACGCGGTCGGTGGCGGCGACATCTGCAAGGCGTGGCGCGCAAAACTGGCCGACGGCCGCCTGCTGTTCGTCAAAGCCCGGACGGACGCACCGGCCGGCTTCTTCACGACCGAGGCGGCGGGTCTGCAGCGCCTCGCCGCGGTTCAGGACGGCGTTCCCGTCCCGGAAGTCATCGCACACGACGACCGGCAACTGGTGCTCGAGTGGATCGCGCCTGGCCCGCCATCGCTGGAGGCGGCCGAGCGGTTCGGCCGGGCGCTCGCTGCGACCCATGCGGCCGGCTCACCGGCGTTCGGCTCCACTGATGGTGATGGCTGGATAGGCCTCCTGGCGCTTCCCGGCGGGCCATGGGCCAGCTGGGAGGACATGTGGGTGGAGGGCAGGGTGCAGCCGTACCTCCGCGCAGCCGTCGACGCTGGAACCATCAAGGCCAAGGACGCCTACGACGTCGAGAAGCTCAT
>JASLBX010000231.1 GCA_030146385.1 Jiangellaceae bacterium
ATGACCGGGCGGGCTTATACCGCAACCACAAGATCACACGAGTCGGTGCTGGCGCACGAGCTGGACGGTTATGGCAAGGCCGTCGATCCCCGCTTCATCTCGTGGCTGGCCGGCCCGACCGGCTGGTGCGACTGCCTGGACGCCGTATTGATGGCGTTCGGAATCGCCACAGCAGGGCCGCCGCTTCGGCGCGAGCTGGCCGACCACCCGCGAGCTCGCCACGCTCGGCTGCTCCGGGACGACGTCACTGTCCACGGCGACGACCGCGGGCTCATCACGCTGGGACGCGGGGTCGGCGGGTTGCCCGAAATCGGGATCGAGTTGCAGGCCCGAAGCAACGGCGGAGCCGGCCGGTCACTGATCCGCGACTCGCTGGGCTTGGTCGACGAAGGTGAACCGGTGGTGGCGGCGGTAGCGCCGGGAAACGCACGCGCGCTTCGGACGTTCCTCGCCGCCGGCTTCACGCCGGTCGGGTCGGTGCAGCTGTGCCGTCCGGCGGGACGCTGATCAGCCGCAGCCGCATGCTCCGCCGCAGCATCCGCCACCGCCCGATGGTGCGGGAGCGGTGCTGCCCGAACGTCCAGTGATCGCCACGGTCGACAACAGCTTGACCGTGTCGGTGTGACCCTCTGGGCAGACGGCAGGCTCTGCGGAGTCGATCATCGGACGCGACACTTCGAACGTGGCGCCGCAGGCGCGGCAGCGGAAGTCGTACCTCGGCATGTCTCAAAGAATACGCGACAGAAAGTTTCTACCGGGTGGTAGCGATCTTGGTAAAGGTCGGGTTCTATGTCAGTGGCCGAATCCAAGCCGACGGCGGTGGTGTCCCGACCGGCTGATGGCCCTCAGCTGATGATGCGGTGGCGGATTCTGGCAGAAATGTTGTCGATCGCCACCGTCACGAGGACGATCACCAGCAGGGTTACGCCGATCCGGTCCCATTCGCGCAGGCGGAACAGCTGCTCGAGAATCGACCCGATGCCGCCGGCTCCCAGCACGCCGAGAACTGCGCTCGCCCTGATGTTGATCTCGAATCGGTAGAGCCAGAACGCGACCGCCTCCGGAAGCACCTGCGGCACCACGCTCCACCGGACGATCAGGAGCGTCGTCGCGCCTGAGGCGGTGGCGGCCTCGACCGGGCCTCGGTCGATTCCTTCGATCACCTCACTGGTCAGCTTGCCGAGCGTGCCGACCGAGCTCACGCCGAGCGCGAGCGCGCCGGCCAACGGGCCCAGGCCGAAGATCGGCAACATGATCGCGATGGCGAAGATGAGCTCCGGGATCGCCCGGATCGCGTTCAGCAGTTGCCGGACGGCGAACACGACCGGCTTCGGAGAGATGTTCTCGGCGGCGAGGAATGCGAGCGGGAACGAGATCGCCGCACCGATCAGGGTGCCGATCCAGGCCATGTACAGCGATTCGAGCATCAGCTCGAAGGCCCGCGACCAGTACCCGGCCTGGGGGTTGGCGACGGGGTTCTGCAACACGCCTTGCGACATCAGCACGACATAGTCGACCAGCGTGCCCGGCAGACCGGCCAGCTCGCTCCACCGCGCTTCGACGAGCACGAAGCAGGCGACGATGACGGCGGTCCCGACGATCAGCCCGACAGTCTTCGGCGTCCTGCTCGGCGGCTGCGGGCGGTGGCCGGTCACACCAGCCTCCGGCGGATCCACAGCGACACCCGGTCCAGTACGAACACGACGACAAACAGCGCGACGATGAGCGCGCCGATGTTGCCGAAGTTGAACTGGTTGAGCTGGACGCGCAGCACCTGCCCGATGCCTCCACCGCCGACGATGCCGATCACCACGGACGCCCGAATGTTCAGTTCGAACACGTACAGGCTGTACGACACGTAGTGGGGCAGGATCTGGGGGACGACCGCGGACCACGCCCGCTGCAGCAGCGTGGCTCCGGTGGCGTCGGCGGCCTCGACCGGCCCCTGATCGACCCCGTCGATAGTCTCGGACGTGAGCTTGGCGTTGATGCCGATGTTGAACATGGTCAACGCGAGGATCCCGCCCAGGGCACCGGTCCCAACGGCGACTACGAAGAGCAGGCCGTATGCGACGTCCGGCAGCGCCCGGACGATGCTCAGCACGGTCCTGGCTACCTGGTAGACGCCTCGGTTCGGGCTGGTCACCCGGCTGGCCAGCATCGCGACGAACAACGCGACTCCGTTGCCGACGAACGCCGCGATCACCGCGATGTACAGCGTCTCCAGCCAGGCCTCGCGTACCCGGAAGACGAACGACCAGTTCGGCTGCAGGAACTCGGCGATGACGTCGGTGGCGCGGCTGAGGTCCTGGACGGCCGGCAGCCGGAACCCGATCTGGTACGCCGACCAGATAGTGATGATCGCCGCGACGGCCAGCCCCGCCCACAGACTCCACCTCGGCGGCGGGCGTCCGGGTCGCCGGACGTCCGTCCGCCGGCGAGTCGGGGCACCCGTTGTCACGACCGTGCGTCCCGACCTATTCGAGCTCGACAGGCGCGTCGCCGAGCACGTCGTCGGCGGTGAGCGAGCGCCCGTAGATGCTCTCGAACACCGTCTCGTCCGCCTCGCTCGCCGGGCCGTTGAAGACGATCTCACCCTGCCGCAGCCCGATGATGCGTTGGCCGTAGCGCTTGGCTAGGTCGAGAAAGTGCAGGTTGACGATCGTGGTGATGCCCAGGTCCCGGTTGATCCGCTGCAGGTCGCGCATGACGACGTTGGCGGTCGGAGGGTCGAGCGACGCCACCGGCTCGTCCGCCAGCATGACTCTGGGTTCCTGGGCGAGTGCCCGGGCGATCGAGACTCGCTGCTGCTGGCCTCCGGAGAGGTTGGCGGCGCGGACGTAGGCCTTCTCGACGATCTCGACCCGCTCGAGGGCTTGGAACGCGATCTCCTTGTCGGACGCACGGTACAGGCCGAGCAGCGACCGCCAGGCGGGTGTGGCGTGCAGCCGTCCCATCAATACGTTGTTGAGCACGCTCGTGCGCTTGACCAGGTTGAACGACTGGAAGATCATCCCGACCTCGGATCGCAGGTCGCGAAGGCCCCGCCGGGAGAGCCGGTCGACCCGCCGGCCGCCGACGTCCAGTGTCCCGCCGGTGAGCGGCACCAGACCGTTCACAGTCCGGACGAGAGTGGACTTGCCGGCGCCGGAAAGGCCGACCACCACGACGGACTCGCCCTCGGCGATCTCGAGATCGAGACCGCGCAAGGCGGACACGCCGCCGGGATAGACGACGGCGGCGCCCGAGAACTTGATCATTGGTCGCTTTCGCCGAAGTTCGCCTCGACCTGCCGGGCGGCCTCGATGGCGTCGAGGTCGGCCGGCACCAGCCCTTCGATCGCGAAGACGTTCTCGAACGCCACCGCGCCCTCGGGCGTCTCGATGACGTCGAGGAATGCCTGCGTGATTGCGTCCTGGAGGTCCTGCGGGAGATCCCCCGCGATGGCGACGCCGTCGTTGGGGATCTCGGGGGACCAGGCGAACACGACGACCTCGTCGCCGATGTCCTCGAACTCCTCGACCAGGTTGTTGCGGGCGTCGTCGAAGCTCACGCCCACCTCGGCCTCGCCGCGGTACACCGCAAGCACCGAACTGGTGTGATCGCCGCTGAACTGGGCGTCGATGCCCGACAGCGGGTCGATGCCGGCCGCCGTCTGGATCTGCGTGGCGGGGTAGTAGTACCCCGACGCCGAGCTCGGGTCGACGAACACGACCGTTTCGCCGTCCTCGATGTTGGCCAGCGCCTCCTCACCGACCGGGCCCTCGCTGGCCGCGTCGGTGCCGTTGCAGTAGCTGAACGTGTGGCCCTCTGGGTTCTCCGCCTGCACGACGTCCGTCTGGCAGAACCGCTCGGGATTGTTGGTGAACCACTGCGTGTGGTAACTGGGAGCCCCACGCCGCACTGACTGGAGCGTGATGTTCGCCCCTGCTCGGTCCGCGGCCTGGACGAGGGCGATCGGCCCAAACATGCCCACATGCGCCTGACCGGACTGCATGGCCACGACCAGCGCGGTGTAGTCGGTCGGGACAAAGGTCTCGACCGATACGCCTATCTCTTCCGCCAGCAGGTCGCCCAGCACCTGGGCGTCCTCGGCCAGCCGGTCGAGCTCCTGGGACGGGACGACCCCGAGGATGATCTCGTTCGGCCAGCCGGCCTGGTTGTCACCATTGGCCGTCGCGCGGCTGTCCGGCTCGGTGGTGTCGTCACCGCCGCCGTCGGAGCACCCCGCCACGAGCAGGACGCTCACCGCTGCGACCGTGGCCCATGGTCGAAATCTCATGATCTGTTCCCCCTGGCCTGAACCCCCGGTCGATGGGATGGTACCTGCCGTCGGTAACGGTGAGCTGAAGAACAATAGGCCTATGTCCCGTCGTCGCCCGCGCCGCCCGCCAGCCCGGCCTGGCGTCGAGCGTGTCGAAGAATGGCCGGACGGCGATTGGATGGTGCGCCGGCTGACGGGCAGTTCCGCGACCAAGCCTTATCGGTGCCCGGGCTGTGATCAGCTGATTCCGCCGGCCACGCCGCACGTCGTCGCCTGGCCGGTCGAAGGCGGGACACTGACCGGCGGCGCCAGCGAGCGGCGGCACTGGCACACCGGCTGCTGGC
>JASLBX010000235.1 GCA_030146385.1 Jiangellaceae bacterium
GAGCACCCGGACGTCGTACAGCCGCCGACGACATACAGTTGCCCGCCGAGCACCGTCGCACCCGGCGCTGCGCGTCCCGCGGGCATGTCGGCTCCCTGCGACCAGCTGTTGGTTGCAGGGTCGTAGATGAACGTGGTCGCCGTCGTATCGAACTCGCCGCCTGCCCAGCCGCCGACCACGTAGATCAGGCCATCGATCTCTACCGCCTCAGGCTTGATCCGTGGTGACGGAAGGCTCGCGATCGCCGACCACTTCCCTGCCTGCGGGTTGAAGGCGTACGAGTCGGCCAGGGCAACGGAACCGTTGAAGCCTCCGAACGAGTACAGCGTCCCGTCCACCACTGCGGCAGCGTTGTCCATGATCGACCGTGGATAGTTGGGCAGGTCGGTCCACGGGTCTGCCGAAGGCCCGGGCTCGGCCGGCGCCTCGCCCAGCGCGGTCGGTACGGACGAGGCTGACGGAGCCGCGAACGAGAAGTCTCCCTCGACGTACTCAACCTCGCCGCCACCGCTGCGTACCGCCAGCCCGCCGCCGTTCAGGATGTCGAACGACTCGGGACGCTCGTCCAGGGCGACCTTCGCCGGCCCAGTGCCGGTGTTGGTGATGGTGAACGTCCGCTGTGCTTGCTGGCCAAGGCCCACCTCGACCCCCACCCGTGTGGCGTCGACCGCAAGCTGACCGGCCGGCAGCCCGATGTCGACCTCGGTCACCGCGCTGGCCGCAACCGACACCGGCTCGGTCACTTCCACGTACCGATCAGCCGTGGCGGTGAGCTGCTGGTTTCCGCTCGAAACGAACGTCCAGTAGAACCCGTCGTCCAGCGCGGGGTCTCCGGTGGGCGAATACGACGTGCCGGCCTGCTCAGGATTGGACGCATTCGCCACCGTGGCGCCGTTGATGCCATCGCCGGTGTTCAGGTCGCTCACCTGACCAAGCACCAGTCCGCCGTCCTGCTGCAGGCACTCGAAAGTGGCGTCCGGCGCCAACCAGGACAACGCGTTGAAGAAGATCCGCTCACCGTCGTCGGTCCAGCGTTCCATCCCGTTGCCAGGCCTGGACGCGTGCATCGACAGCAGCACGTGCCGGTTGTTCTCCCGCTGCTGCACGCCGATGCCCGGGCCCATCACACCGGTGTCGCCGCGACCAGCCAGGCCGATAACCTGCCGGCCCTCGCCGGAGTAGCCGTCGAACCAGGCGTGCTCCTTGCGCTGGGAAGTCTCATCGAAGACGATCTCCTGCCCGGGTTCGAATCCGTCCAGCACCGGGTGTTCGGCGACCGCCTGGTAGTACAGGTACGGGATGTTGAAGCCGAAACCGTTGGTGCGATGGCTTGGAATTCCCGTGCGTGCACGCAGCTGCCAGATGCCGGTCTGGTTGACCCAGCTGTCGAGGAACAGCATGCCGACGCCCGCCGTGTCTGCGGCCTCGAAGAAGTCAAGATACGGCTGGGTGGTCGCCGGACCAGCGGCCACGTTGACGATGACGACGTCGTACGGCGACGGGTCGTCCTCCCAGCCGAGCTGAGTGGCGGAGATGCCGCGCGAGTCCAGCTGCGCGACCAAGTCGCCGGACACGCTCTCCACCACCGCGATGTCGGCGCCGTACTCGTAGCCTGGCGCCGCGTGGCACTGCTCCACGGCCAGCGGCATGTCAATCGTCACGTCGTCTTCTCCGGCCGACACCTGGATCGAAACCTCTTCATATCCGGGGTACTCCGACGCGAACGTCAGCGTGTAGTCCTCGTGGGCCGGTAGCCGCAGGCTGTAGCCGCCCGTCACCGGGTCGGTGGATGCGTTGACCGGGACACCTTGCACGTCGATCTCCGAGTACAGCGGCCAGCCGTGATCCAAGCCGTCCGTGACCGTGCCGCTGACAGTGATGCTGGGGACGGGTACGAGCGTCAGATCGACCGTGGTGGTCTCGCCGGCCGCCACCGTCACGTCGACGGTGCTCGGCTCGTGGGCGAACGCCGACGCGGTTACCTGATAGGTCCCGGCGAGCAGCCGGACGGAGAACGTCCCGTCCGGCGCCGTGATGGCCTCGCGCTCGGTCTCACCCGAGATCGTGACGGTCGCCGTACCGATCGGGTCGCCCGTCTCGGCGTCGGTCACCGTGCCGTCGAGCTGGCCGACCGGCCCGCGCGGCGCGGCGTCGACGGCGGTGTACGCGTCTAGCCGGCCCTGGCCCCACACGTTGTTGTTCTCTACTGTGCCACCGCACGTGAGGTCTTCAACATCCTGAGCGCTCTGGTCCAGCAGCGCCCGCGTCGCATCGACGTCCCGCTCGAGCGCGATGGCGGCCGACCAGATCAGCGCGACGGCGCCCGCGACGTGCGGGGACGCCATCGACGTGCCACTTCGCGACTCGTAGGCGCCGCCGAGCCAGGCGGACCGCACTGCGACACCAGGCGCAGCGATGTTCGGCTTGACCAGGTCGCCGCCCCATGCCGACGGACCCCGGTTGGAGAACGATGCGATGTTGCCCTCGACGTCGAACGCGCCGGCGGCGTAGCTGGCGGGCAGGTTGCCCGGGTTGCTGGCTGTGCCGCAAGGCGCGGTGCCCCGCGACCAATTGCCGTTGGCGAACTGCGGGAAGATTCCGGCTGCGACCCACGCGTCGACCAGCGACTCGTACCACGGATCGGCCGTGGCGCCGCCGCCCCACGAATTGTTGACGACGTGGGGACGCAGGTCGGGCCGCGGGTTGTTGCCATGCAGGTCGGTCGGGGCCAGCATGAACTGCCCTGCCGACAGCAGCGCGGGCTGCGAGCAGGTCCGGCTCTCACAGCCCTTGGCCGAGATCCACTGTGCGCCCGGTGCGACGCCGATACGGTTCTCGCCGCCGTCGTCGCCGGCGATCGTCCCGGTCACGTGAGTGCCATGCCCGGTGTTGTCGCACGGAGCGAGGGACGGCTCACCGCAGACGCTGGATGGGTCGTGCCAGCTGTGGTTGTGGTCGATCTCACCGCCGCCGCGGTTGCCGC
>JASLBX010000237.1 GCA_030146385.1 Jiangellaceae bacterium
GAGCTGGCCATGTACTCGGTCATGTGGTCCGAGCACTGCTCCTACAAGAGCTCGAAGGTCCACCTGCGCCGGTTCGGCTCGCTGCCCCAGGAGACTCCCGTCGGCAAGCTGCTGGCCGGCATCGGCGAGAACGCCGGCGTTATCGACATCGGCCAGGGTTACGCCGTCACGTTCAAGGTCGAGTCGCACAACCACCCGTCCTACGTCGAGCCGTACCAGGGCGCCGCGACCGGCGTCGGGGGCATCGTTCGGGACATCCTGGCCATGGGCGCGCGTCCGATCGCAGTGATGGACCCGCTGCGGTTCGGCCCGCTCGACGCACCCGACACTGCCCGCGTGCTGCCCGGCGTGGTTGCCGGCATCGGCGGCTACGGCAACTGCCTGGGCCTGCCGAATATCGGCGGCGAGGTGGTGTTCGACGAGACGTACGCCGGCAATCCGCTGGTCAACGCGCTGTGCGTCGGAGTTATGCGGCACGAGAACCTGCACCTGGCCCATGCCTCCGGCGTCGGCAACCTGGTCGTTCTCTACGGCGCCAAGACGGGTGGGGACGGCATCGGCGGCGTGTCCGTGCTGGCCTCCGAGACCTTCGACGCCGAAGGACCTACTAAGCGACCCAGTGTCCAGGTCGGCGACCCGTTCATGGAGAAGCTCCTCATCGAGTGCACCCTTGAGATGTTCGCCGAGGGCCTCGTCGTAGGCATCCAGGACCTTGGCGGCGCCGGGCTCTCGTGCGCGACGTCCGAGCTGGCTTCGGCCGGTGACGGGGGCATGCACGTCGTCCTCGACGAAGTTCCCCTGCGTGACTCCTCGCTCGCTCCGGAGGAAATCCTGATGAGCGAGTCGCAGGAGCGCATGATGGCAGTCGTCACGCCGGACAACATCGACCACGTCCTCGAGATCTGCCGGAAGTGGGACGTCGACGCGACGGTGATCGGTCAGGTCAACGACTCCGGCCGGCTGACCATTGAGTGGCGCGGCGAGCAGGTCGTGGACGTCCCGCCCCGGACGGTCGCGCACGAAGGCCCGGTGTACGAGCGTCCCTACGCACGTCCGTCCTGGCAGGACGAGTTGCAGGCGGCGACGCCGGACGGGCTGGTCAGGCCGGCCACGGGTGGCGAGCTGCGCGCGACGCTGTTACGGCTGGCGGGCTCGCCAAATCTGGCGTCGAAGGCCTGGGTCACGGACCAGTACGACCGGTACGTCTTGGGTAACACCGTGCTGGCCCAGCCGGAGGACTCCGGAGTGATCCGGCTCAACGACGAATCCGGCGTCGGTGTCGCCGTGGCCACCGACGCCAACGGCCGCTACACGAAGCTCGACCCCTACACGGGCGCGCAGTTGGCCCTCGCGGAGGCGTACCGGAACGTGGCGACCGTGGGAGCGCGGCCGCTCGCGGTGACCGACTGCCTCAACTTCGGCTCGCCCGAGGACCCGGCCGTGATGTGGCAGTTCGCGGAAGCGGTGCGGGGCCTGGCGGATGCCTGCCGCGAGCTGGGCACACCGGTGAGCGGTGGCAACGTCTCGTTCTACAACCAGACCGGTGACACGGCGATTCTGCCCACGCCCGTCGTGGGCGTCCTCGGTGTGATCGAGGACGTGTCGCGCCGGACGCCGTCCGGGTTCCGCAGCCCGGATCAGGCGATCTACCTGCTCGGCACGACGCGGGACGAGTTCGGCGGCTCGGAGTGGGCGCACGTGGTTCACGCGCACCTGGGTGGACGTCCCCCCGCGGTCGATCTGGCCGCCGAGCGTGAGTTGGCCGAGATCCTGATCGATGCCGCGCAGAAGGGGCTGGTCAGCGCCGCACACGACCTTTCGGATGGCGGGCTGGCCCAGGCGCTCGTCGAATCCTGCCTGCGTTACGGCGTGGGCGCGCACGTGTCGATACCGGACGGGATGGACCCGTTCGTGTTCTTGTTCTCTGAGTCGCAGGCGCGGGCGATTGTCGCCGTGTCCACGGAACAGGAGGCACGGTTCGTCGACATGTGTGCGGAACGCGGCTTCCCGCACCACCGGATCGGTGTCGTGGACGGCGGCCCGGCGCTGGGTGTCGACGGCCAGTTCAGCGTCCCGCTGGACGAGTTGCGCGCGGCACACGAGACAACCCTGCCAGCGCGGTTCGAGCAGTGACGGCGGACCGGCCAGCAGCGCTCCGCTGAGGTGCGGCTGCCGGCCGGCGTCATGACACGTCCGCAACCGATCTACGCATTGACGGTCACAGTGTCGCTGGCGTGCACGACCGGAGTGGAGCGTCGCTCTCTGAGTGCCCAGCCGATGATCGCAAGCACGAGACCGCCGACGGCCCAGGAACTGAGGACCACAAGCGGTCCGGCGGCCGCTGCGCCGTCAAAGAAGGCGGTGGAGCGTAGTAGCGAACCGCCAGCGCCCGGCGGGAGAGCCTGCCCGAGCGCTCCCCAGCCACTCGGCAGCATCTCCGGGGCCGACGTGACGCCAGAAAGCGGGTTGCCGAGCAGGAACATGGTCAGCGCGCCGACGCCGAGTCCGGCGTCACCGAACAGCGTCTTCAGCCCGACGAGCGTCAGCGAGATGGCAGCGATGACCAGCGTGATCACCCCGGCGTTCGTCAGGTAGTCGCCTTCGAGCGCGCCGAGCCAGGCCTGCACCACCAGTGCGGCGGTCAGGCCGGACGCTACGGCGGCAACCAGTACGCCGGTGATCCTCCGCCAGACTCCGGCGACGGCGAACGACATGGCAGCACCGATGATCATTCCACCGATCACCATCGGCAACGCGGTCGCATTGAAGCCAGCGCCACGAGGGTCATCGTCGGGCAGCGCAACCACGTCGTCGACCTGGATCCCCGGGGTTCCCGCTGCTTGCTGTGTCATCCCCTCTGCTACGCCTTCCAGCACCTGCGCCACTGCGGGGCTGGCGGCTGAGGAGGTCAGAAGCTGGGGTGGTCCAGCCGGGTCAAGCACGATGGCGCCGTACACCTCACGATCTGCGATGAGTGCTCGAGCGGTGTCGGGGTCGGCCGCGGCCTCGATGTCGAAGCCGCCCGGCACCGCGGCGTCGAGTTGCTGGTCCACCTGCGCGACCGCGTCCGGTGGGCCGACGACGGCAATCGGGATCTCGCGCGGCTCGGACTTGGCGGCCGGCCACGCGAACGCGGAGACCACGATCGCCACCAGCAGGGAGAGTCCGAACGCCATCCCGATGACCTTGTGCCACGCGGCGACGGATGGCGCGCCTCGCTTGGCGGCAGGCCCGGACCGGGTGGTGACTACGTCTGTCGCCTCACTGTGCTTTCTCATCGTCTCCTCCAAAACGAATGTTCGTTCTTCTTATCTTGCGCAGCTGGCGTGGGATGCGCAAGCTCGTGCTAGCGTGAAGAACGAACCTTCGTTTTAGATAATTCCCTGCTGACCTTAGGAGGACCGGCAATGCCAGTCAGGCAGGTCTACGCGCACGGTCGTTGGTGGTGGGTGCGGTTCGATCGCGGCAATCGAGTCGCCGCGATGGGGCTCGAGTTCGAGTCAGTGCGATCACTTGGCGTTGCCATCATCCGGCGAACGGCGGCCACCAGCCTGCGACGATGAACGTCGTCCTGGCCGTGCTGCTGTCCGTGGCAGCCGCCAAGGCGCATGCCGTGACTGCTGTTGTTCAGGAGCGGCTCGCGGCACGCCTCGCACGTCCGTCGCGCAGCGCCGGGAAGCCGTTCGTTGCGGCCGCTGGGCTGGTACGCCACGGGAGCTGGTGGCTGGCCGTCGGCGTGGCGGTGACAGCAGCCATGCTGCACGTCCTCGCACTGCGCTACGGCCCGCTCATCGTCGTGCAACCGCTCGGCGCGCTCACGTTGGTCCTCGCTCTGCCGTTGCGTGCAGCGGTGATCCGTCGCAAGGTCGAGCCGGCGGAGTGGCGTGGCGCCGGCCTGACGGTCGCCGGAGTGGCAGTACTGCTGTCGCTGACCGCGACCGGTGCGCCCCGGCGAACCTTCGATCCCATCCACATGACGGCGCTCAGCTTTACCACGTTTGCAGTCGTCGCCGTTCTCATCGTCGCCGCGTCGTTGATGACGCGGCGCGTTGTCCGGAGCCTGTTGTTCGCCACGGCGGCGGGTGTCGCGTTCGCCGTGGCCTCGGCGCTGACTCAGGCCCTTGTCGTCCGGGGGGCGGACGGCGGGCCGCCCACACTGTTCCGTCCGGCCGCAGTGGCTGTTCTCGTCCTGGCTGGTGGTGCACTGCTACTCGCCCAGGCTGCGTACCGAGCTGGCTTGGGTGCACCCCTGGCGACGCTCACGCTCGTCAACCCGATCATCGCGTCGGTCATCGGAGTGACCCTGCTTGGCGAGCGGTACGCTGCCGGCCCGCTCGGCGCCACGCTCGCCGTTCTGGCGGCCATCGTCGCCGGGCACGGCGTCCTAGTGCTGACGAGAACTCACGGCGTCGCGTCGACAGGCGCGCCGGGCGGTCAGTGGACCTTGACGGGACCAAAGGCCAGCCTGACCGCCACGCCGCGTACACGTTGGACGGTTTAGCCCTTGGCGGAGCGCCTGTGCGGTACGCCTAGGGGCGCCCGTGATGTGTCGCCCACCGACTGTTGCGGCCGAGGGCTGCAAGGATCAGTCCACCGACGACCCAGGCGGTGAGGACGAGTACCGGGGTGGTGGCAGCAGCGCCATCGAAATAGGCGGTCGAGCGCAGCAGTGTGCCGCCGGCGCCGGGCGGGAGCAGTTGGCCGAGCGTCCCCCAACCGGATGGCAGCATCTCCGGAGCCGAGGCCATCCCGGACAGCGGGTTGCCCAGCAGGAACAAGAGTAGCCAGCCGAGTCCGATGCCGGGCAGGCCGATCACGGAGTACAACCCGATCAGTGCGGTGGCGATGGCGAACGTGGTGAGGGAGATGACTCCGGCGTTCGCCCAGTAACTCCCTTCGAGTGCGCCAAACCATGTCTGTACCACCAGGGTGATGGCAAGACCCGCGGCTACCGCCGCGAGCAGTGCTCCGGCTATCCCTCGCCAGACTCCGGCGACGCCGAACGACATCGCGAGACCGACAATCAGGCCGCCCAGCACCATGGGCAACGCAGCTGCCGCGAAGCCGGCGCCGCGCGGGTCCTCGTCGGAGAGGGGCACGACGTCCTCGACCTGCACCGCAGGCGCTTCGGCGCCCTGCTGTGCCATCTCGGTGGCGAGCATCTGGAGCACCTGGGCTACGGCAGGCCCGGCTGCCGATGCCGTCATGAGCTGGGGCGGTCCTGCTGGATCAAGCACTATCGCGCCGTACACCTCGCGATTCCTGATGAGGTGGCGCGCGGCCTCGGGGTCGGTCGCGGACTTGACTGCGAATCCGCCCGGTACGGCCGTATCGAGTTGCTGCTCAACCTGCGCCGCCGCCTCTGGGGGTCCGACGACGGCGATCGGTATGTCTCGAGGTTTTGACTCGACCGCTGGCCAGGCGAAGGCGGTGACGAGAACTCCGACCAGCACGGCCAGTCCGAGCCCTATGGCCAACACCCGTCCCCACCCTGTCCGCACCGGATGCGCGGTTGGAGCCCGATGCGCCGGAGGATCCGGCGTCGCGTGGTGTGTTGCGGAGCCGTGCTCAGCAGGGTTCATGGCTTCTCCTCGCGAGTTCGTGCTGATGGCTAACCGGCTGTACCTACCCCTGTTGTGGCACAAGGGCGGCCAGACCGGCCGAGTACGAGCGGGGGTCGACGTTGCCGATCATCACTCGCTGAAGGATGTAGCCCATGATCATGCCGATCACGACCTTGGCAGCCTCGTCCGGGTTGCCATCGGGAGCGATGCGGCCGAGCTTCTGTTCAGCGACGACGAGCTGGGAGATCAGGCCGTGAATGGCCTGGTACCGCCGGCGTATCACCTCGGCCAAGGCCTCATCGCGCATGGCCTCGGCCCAGACCTGCGGAGCCAGCCGGGCGAATCCGTCCGGTCCGAAAGCGATGTCGTTGGTCGCACTCAGGCCCTGCAGAATTGCCTCGTCCAGCCTCGGCGGCGGGTCCTGCGTGACGACGGGTTCAAGTAGCTGCGTGATCTGGCCGATCACATCTTCGGCGATGGCGGCGATGATCTCGTTCTTGCTCTTGAAGTAGCCGTAGACTGCGCCGGCCGACAATCCGGCCTCCGCCAGGATGTCTGTCATCGAGGTCCGGTGAAAGCCCTCGCGGATGAAGCACCTGCGCGCGGCGTCCAAAATCTGCTGGCGTCGCTGGTCACGGTGCTCCTGGGAAACACGTGGCATAGGTCACAGCCTAAAACGAACGTTCCTTCTTGACAACTTCATAGAGCTCCATCATGTTCAAAACGAAGGAACGTTCGTTTTAGTGCTTGGGATTGTGATGCGCGATGGCCCTCGAGACCAGGACGGCCGAGCGGAACCCGCTATCGGATAGACGCGGACCCGAGCCCGATGCCAAACATCGGTGGCGGACGGCACTGCGTGAAGTCGGGTTCATTTTCATAGCAGCTCTGTCGTATTCGCTGGTGAGAGGCCTCACCGACAACCGGGTCGACGCCGCCTTCTCCAACGCCGAGCGGGTCATCTCGTGGGAGACGTCGATTGGGGCGTTCGCCGAGCCCGGACTGCAAGAGTCGTTCCTGGCTTACGATGCCGGTCCACACGTCGCGAATGCGATCTACATTTGGGGTTACTGGCCCGTGCTGGCCGGCACGCTGATCTGGCTGATCGTCCGGCACCAGGCGGCGTACCCGCTGTATCGCAATGCCCTGCTCGTCTCCGGCGCGCTCAGCCTCGTGATCTTCGCGCTGTTTCCCCTGGCGCCACCGCGATTCCTGCCCGAACACGGCTTCGTGGACACGGTGGCCCAGCACTCGTCCGGATATCGAGAGGTCACCGCATCAGCGCTGGTCAACGAGTACGCGGCGATGCCTAGCTTGCACTTCGGATGGATGCTCCTGGTCGGTATCGCATGGGTGGCCGTCTCACGCCACGCGGCATTGCGCATCGCAGGAGCCGTAGTTCCCGCGCTGATGTTCGCCGCAATCGTGCTCACAGGGAATCACTACATTCTGGATGGCCTGGTAGGGGGCGCTGTAGTGCTGGCCGGCCTTGTCGGAGCTCACATGCTCCGCCGAGTTCAGGGACGGGGCCATGCCATTCGGCAGGCAGTGAGTAAATTGGTTACGCCCGCTGTGGTGAGCGGTAACGTCCAGAGACATGGCGCCCCCGAAGCTCGATCCAGTGCAAGCGCGTGAAGCGTACAAGTTCGGTCACCTGATCATCCGAGACTGGCTGGCCGCGCTGCCCGGCGACGTATGGTCCGTCCCGAGCGTCCTGCCGGGGTGGACCGTCGCCGATCTCGCCGCTCATGTGGCTACGGTGGCGCGGTCGGCGGCCGCGGTCGGCGTCGCGCCCAAGCAAGCCAAGCCGCTGACACCGGCCGGGTACATGGGCGGCTTCGCAGGGGCCGCGGACGACATCGCCGAGGCGGCCCGTGACCTCGCAGGCGAAGCGAGCGGCTCGGCCAACGATCTGCTGCTCGCCCTCGACGAGCACTACGAGAGCGCACTGCGCAATCTCGAGCAGTTCGGGGACGGCGATCCGGTGGTGCTCGCGCCGCGCGGGCCGATCCGGTTGGGTGACTACCTGGCCACGCGGGCGGTCGAGCTGGCCGTCCACGCCGACGATCTGGCTCAGTCGGTGCCCGGCGTTGAGCCGCCGACCATGCCCCGGGACGTCACCAGGCTGGCGGTGCAGACGCTGCTGAATTGGCTCGCCGAGCAGGCGCCCGGCCGGGCGGTCGAGGTTCGGGTGCCGCCGTTCGCCGCCGTCCAGTGCGTCGAGGGCCAGCGCCACACGCGCGGCACACCGCCGAACGTCGTCGAGATGGACGCCATTACCTGGCTGCGGCTCGCCACTGGCCGGATGGACTGGTCAGTCGCCGTGGCCGAGGGACAGCTGAGCGCCAGCGGCGACCGCGCCGATCTCTCGCCGTACCTGCCGCTGTTCTAGGCGGCGTGGACTCTGCCGCTCGGCCGCGAAAGTGGCTGCTTGCGCAAGCAACGTGAAGAACGCCGGACGGATCTTGAACGCGGTCCATCTATACCATCTTAAATCGGACGTCAGATCAAGATCGGTCCGGCGTTCTTCACGGCTGTGCCGCCGCCAACGCACCATAAGGTCGGAACATGGCGGCGTCTACAGTGTGGACTCGTGAGTGACCTCCACGCCGCCGTCGAGAAGATCTTTCCCTCCGTCCGTGCCGACCTCGAGGCGCTCGTGCGGATCCCGAGTGTCAGCGCCGATCCCCAAGCTGGCCCGAGAGTTCAGCAGTCCGCACAGGCCATCGCCGACCTGGCCCGCGCCGCGGGTGCGGCCAGCGTTGACGTCAGGACCGTGCCCGGCGGCGAACCCGCGGTGATCGCTCACTGGCCCGCGCCCCCCGGGCGGCCGACCGTCCTGCTCTACGCGCACCACGACGTCCAGCCGACCGGTGACCCCAATGCGTGGAACAGCGTCCCGTTCGACCCCACCGAGCGGGACGGTCGTCTGTACGGACGCGGCGCCGCCGACGACAAGGCCGGCGTCATGGCGCACATCGCAGCCATGCGCGCGTTCGACGGCCGTCCACCAGTGGGCGTGACGCTCTTCGTCGAAGGTGAAGAGGAGATCGGCTCGCCGACCTTCCTGCCGTTCCTCCAGACGTACCGGCACGAACTCGCCGCCGATGTCATCATCGTCGCCGATTCGGTCAACTGGACGCTCGACGTGCCGGCACTGACTACGAGCCTGCGCGGCCTCGTCGATTGCACGGTTGAGGTGGCGGTGCTCGACCACTCGCTTCATTCCGGCATGTTCGGCGGCCCGGTTCTGGACGCGCTCACCTCGTTGTGCCGGTTGCTTGCGACTCTGCATGATGAGAACGGTGACGTCGCGGTGCAGGGCCTGGTCAGCAAGCCGGCATCCGACGTCGATTTCCCCGAGAAGCGGTTCCGCGTGGAGACCGGCGTCCTCGATGGTGTCGAGCTGGTGGGCACCGGCTCGCTGGCCGATCGGTTGTGGACCAAGCCGGCCATCTCGGTGGTCGGGCTGGACGCCACCCGGACCATAGACGCCCCCAATGTGCTCCCCCACAGGGCGAAGGCCAAGGTCAGCATGCGCCTTGCGCCCGGACAGGACCCAAAGGAGGCGATGGACGCGCTGTCCCAGCACCTCCGCGCGAACGCCCCATTCGGCGCGCGCGTGACGGTGACGGAAGGTGCACTTGGCGCGCCGTGCGAGCTCGACTCGACCGCACCGGCCTACCATGCGGCCCACGCCGCATTCGCCGAGGCCTTCGGTGCTGCGCCGGTCGAGATTGGGTTGGGTGGGTCGATTCCGTTCATCGCCGAGTTCACCGAGGTCTTCCCGCAGGCGACCGTCCTGGTCACCGGCGTCGAGGACCCCGACTCGCGGGCCCATGGCGTGGACGAGAGCCTGCATCTCGGCCAGTTCGCCAAGGTGTGCCTCGCGGAGACGCTCCTGCTAAATCGCCTCGCGTCTCAGCCTCCCGCCCATTCCGATTGATCACGTTCAGCAGGTATATCGGTGCTCTACCACCCGCATGCGCCTGGTACGGCACCCACACGCATGCTGAACGTGATCAATCAGCGCTCGCTGCCGAAGTCCTCGGGCGAGACGTGGTCGAGGAACT
>JASLBX010000242.1 GCA_030146385.1 Jiangellaceae bacterium
GTCGCCGAAGAGTTCGAGCTCGAGGCCTCGACGCGCAGTTCTCCCTTATCCGACCGGTACTCGGCACGGCTGATGGACACGTTGTCGGTCGGCGTGGAGGCGCTCACCGAGAGGATCACGGTCCGGGTCACCCCGCCGTGCGAGGCGGAGATCGCCGATGACTGGTCGAAATCCTGCTGGAGCGTGCTGACCGTGAACGTCGCACTGGTCTGCCCCTCGGATACGGTGACACTCGGCGGCACCGTCGCGACCGCAGTATTGCTGCTGGCGAGCGTCACCACTGCGCCTCCCGGCGGCGCCGGCGCGGTCAGCGTAGCGGTGCCGGTCGACGTGTCCCCGCCCTCCACGGTCGTCGGGTCGAGGCTGAGCGAGGACATCTCCGGACCCGCCTCGGCGTTCACGTTGAGCGTGGCGGTGTGCGTCGCCTCGAGGTACGACGCCGTGATCGTCACGCTCGTGTCGGCCTCCACGCTGGTCGTCGTGATCGGGAACGTGGCGTTGGTCGCCCCGGCCGGGACCGTCACCGTGCTCGGCACCGTCGCAACGGCGGGGTCACTGCTCAGCAGCTCGATCTCCTCACCCTCTGGGCGGCCTGCGGCGCTCAAGAACACCGTTCCCGTCGAGGACTCCCCACCCGTGACGGTCGTCGGCTCCACGCTCACCGATGTCAGTGACGGCGGGAGTGTGGTCTCCGACACCGGCGAGGTGACCGACAACGTGTAGTCGGTCTGCCGCCGACTCGAATTGATGACGTCATAGCCGAACAGCCCGGTCAGGTCGTTGTGGAACGACACCTGCTTCGGCCGGTCCGAGCCGGTGTCCTCGAACACCACCGTGCCGGAGGCGAGGTGAATAACGCGCAGGTCGAGGTCGGCGCGCGACCTGCTCCAGTTCAGGTCGATCTCGATCGTCCCCCGATCCAGGACGTTCGCGAAGTGACGGATCGTCTGCTCCTTGTCGATTTCACCCGACCAGCTGTCCGTCCGTGTCGGTGGCGGTGGCGGCGGGTTCTCGACACCGGTGCCCTCGCCGAACTTGGCCACGAACAGGTCGGTGTAGATCGTGGGGTCGGAGGACGCCAGCGTGGTCTGGAAGGCCCCTTCCGTGGTGGGCAGGTCGAACGAGCGTGTCGTGCCGGCGAGATAGATCGTCCCGTCCGCGCCCAGGGCGATGCCGCCAGCACCCTCGCTGTTCACCCCGCCGAAGTACGACCCGAAGAGCAGCCCGGAACCGTCGGCGCTGAGCAGGCCGAACCAGGCGTCGGACATGCCGCTATTCTCCTGCGAGTACGCATCCTCAGTCGTGAAGGCCGTCCCGCTGGTACCCCCGGCCAGCCAGATGTTGTTGTCTGGATCGAGTGCCAACTGCCCACCGGGCGCACCGGTCCGGAAGGTCGAGAAGACCAGATCAGAGCCGTCAGGGGTCAGCTTGGCCAGGAAGCCCTGGCTGCTGCCATCGAATTCGGTGTCGTAGGCGCCAGGCGTCACCGGGAACTCCGGAGACTGGGTTCCGCCCGAGACGTAGGCGCGGCCGCCGACATCGATGACCAGGTCGCCGACGGATTCGCGCTTCGTCCCGCCGAGGAACGTGCCGTAGACGAGGTCCGTCCCGGTGGAGTTCACTTTGACGACGTAGGCGGTGAACAGGTCAATGAAATCGCCGCCGGGGTGGTTCGGCTGGAAAGCCCCCGGGGTCGACGGGAAGTCCAGCGCTCTGGTGGCGCCAGCAACGTAGGCGTTCCCGGCCTTGTCGACGGCCACCCGATCCGCGATCGAGGTGTCCGACGACTCGGTCCCTCCGCCCAGATAGGTCGAGTACACAAGGTTCGACCCAGCTGAGTTGAGCTTGCTTAGGAAGGCGGCACATCCCGCTCCCCGACTGGTCTGGAAGGCGCCGGAAGTGGTGGGGAAGTTCTGCGAGCAGGTGTCGCCGGTCACGTAGGCGTTGCCGGACGCGTCGATGCCGATGTCGCGTCCGCTGTCCTGCGACGTCCCGCCGAGGAACGTCGAGTAGACCAACCCCGAGCCCGAGGGGTCGAGCTTGGTGACGAAAGCGGCCTGGCACGTGCTCGACGGAACATGGACGGGCATTTCAGTCTGAAACGCCCCTTCGGTGACGGGGAAATTGGGCGAAGACGTCGCACCGGTGACGAAGGCATGCCCGTCCGCGTCGACCACGATCCCGTGCCCGAAGTCGAACGGGTTCTCGCCCGCGCACGTGGTGCCGCCCAGGTAGGTCGAGTACACCAGCCCGGTGCCGTCGGCGTTCAGCTTGGTGACGAAGACGTCCAGCACTCCCCCGTTGTGCGTGCGGTCGAAGGCGCCCGCGGTCGTGGGGAAGTCCGTCGACGTCGTGTGGCCGACCACGTACACGTTGCCGTTCGCGTCAACTGCCATGTCGCCGAAGCTGTCGCCTTGACTGCCTCCGATGAAGGTCGAGTAGTCCAGACCGGGGTCGATGACCAGGACGTGGTCGGAGTCGTAAGCGCCGACGTCGAAGCCGAACGCGGTGCCGCCCTCGTCCCCGCCGAGCCGGTAGCCGCTGTCGACGGGCACCCGCTCGGCGGCGACCTCCTGCCACGACACCGGTGTCGAATCACGCAGCGCGCCCATCGGCGTCTCGATCAGTAGTGCGCCGTCGCCGTCCAGCGTGAGAGCGTCGGCGCCGTCGTAGCTGAGCGCGATGTCCTCGGGGCTTGCACCTGGCCGCACCACGAACTCGTACTTGAGCTGTCCGCCGTCGGCGCGCAGAACCATGTCGATGCCTGGCCACAGCTCGCGATACACCACGTCGGTATACGTCGGCAGCCCCGTGTACCAGCCGTCGGGGTCGCTGCCACGCAGGTAGTTCACCTCTCCGCCGGTGGCGCCCGTACCGTCGATGCGCACCTCGGGGTTGGCTCCGCGGAAGCTCAGGGCGAGGGCCATCCCCTGCGTCGCAGGCTGCGACTGCGCAGCAGCGGTGACCACGGTGGCTTCGGCAGGCGCCTCCAGGAACGAGAAGACGACCTGGTCGGGCAGGACGGCGAACGCGTAATGCGAGCCCTGGGCGTAGTAGCGCACCCGGTCGTCCGTCTGGCCCTGGTTCCCGACGAAGACGAGTGGCAGGTCCACGGACGAATCCAGCACCTCGTCGCTCACCGGTTCCGGGTCAGGGCCTGAAGAGCCGGTTAGGACGAGACCCGCACCCACCACCGCGGCTGCGGCACCGATCGCCACCAATGGGCCGAACCCGCCGCGAATCCGAGGCTTGCCGGTCTGTGCGAAGCCGTATTCGGCAGAAGGCTGATCCATCTCTCCCCCTGGGGCCGGCCGGTGTCTTAGTTACGAGCACGAGCCCGGATCTCTGATGGTTCAAGCAATTTCTGCCGGGCGAGTCGGGAGGCTTCTCCTATGGCTGGGCGGTGCCCTGCGAGGCCAGCTCGCCGGTGAGCTGGCGCATGAGATTTGCGTCGTCCCGTACCGCCCAGTGCTCGACACCCTTGCCGTTGGCGACCCTGATCATGTGCATTTGCTTGTAGGCGAACCGGCGGCCGGTGGGTGGGACGCCGAAGAGGTCGCCGGTGTGCAGTCCGCTATGGGTGCAGGAGATGACGACGGTGTCACCTTCGGCGATGACCTTGTGGATCGTCCACTGCTGATCTGAGAACGCCTCGTTGAGCATGTGCATGTAGTAGGAGACGCTGCCCAGACCCGGCGGCGTCCCCGGAGGTGCCTCGTGGTTGACGAACTCGTCGCTGATCAGAGTGGCCAAGGCCGCATCGTCGTTGGCCGGAAACACCTCCTCCAGAACGCGTCGCGCGATCGCCTTGATGTCGTTGCTCATGGCTTGCCCCCTTAGAACCGTGGCTCCGGGCCGTGTGTCGGCCTCGGTCAGAGCCAATTCATGCCAGTATCATTCTCGCCAATGAGCGGAAACGCAACCCCTAAACGGCGCTATGACTCCCCGAAGCGACGCGCCCAGGCCGCTCAGACCCGTACGAAGATCGTCGAAGCCGCTCGACACGTCTTCTTAGAGCACGGGTACACGCGAGCGACGATCCCCATGATCGCCGCCGAGGCAGGAGTGGCCGTGGAGACCATCTACCGCTCGGCCACCGGAAAGGCCGGCCTGCTCGAGGCTGCCGTCCAGGCCGCACTCGCCGGCGGAGCCGAACGTGCCGACGTCCCCGTCGAGCAGCGCCCCGGGATCCGGAGAGTGATCGAGGAGACCGATCCGAGGCGGCAACTGGCCCTGTACGCAGCCACCCAACCCGGCGTGTGGCGCCGCGTCGGGCCGCTGCTCCGGGTTCTCGATGCTGCGGCCACGACCGACGACACGCTGGCCGCGCTGCGCGAGCAACACGCGCAGCAGCGACTGAACGGCATGCGTCGCTTCGCCGCACTACTTGCCGAGCGGGGACACCTACGTCCCGAGCTCTCGGTAGATCGGGCCGCCGACATCCTGTGGACGGTCTGCGCTCAAGCCAACTACAACAGCCTGGTCACCAGCCGTGGCTGGACACACGAGGAGTTCCGCGCCTGGCTCACCGACACGCTGGCTCACGCTCTCCTGCCCGAGTAGACGTAGACGATCTTGGTGGCCGCCTACGGGGACGGCGCGCTCTCGTCCAGCAGTGCGAGTGGATGGCCTCCACCTGATGCCCAGCGTCTCGAAAGTGGCCTGCCCAGTGCTCTTGCACCACGCTCCGTGCCAGGCGCCATGAACGAACAAAATGGTCGCGGGCCCGCCGGACTCTCTCCGACGACGCCAGATCTCTCCCTCGCCATAAGCTCTCCCCTTCATAAATGACTGGGTACTGAGGAGAGCTTCGAGCAGCGCGGGCGAGCCCGCATGAGTGAAACCACTCAGGTCAGGACGCGATGCAGGCAGTCTCACAACGACTCGACGTACGTCAGGACGAACGCGGCGCACGGCACGGCGTACGTTCCGGCCACCAGGAGAACCGCACCGAACGAGGCCGGCTCCTTCAGCAGCACCCGATACAGCACGAGCAGGACCGGTGTGATGAGCAGGTGCAGCGGCACGAGAGACGGGTCGATGACCACACCGGTGACGGCCAGTCCGAGCGCGAGGGCCGCACTGCCCGCCCAGAGCGCGAACCCGATCTCGAAGGTCGCGCGCCTGCCCAATACCACCGCGGTCGTCCGCGCTCCCGCGTGGCGGTCGGCGTCCCGGTCCACCATGGTCGTCGGGAGGTAGAGAGCCGCCACCGCCATCACACCGATGATCGAGATCGGCCACGGGAATCCGTCGATCGCCCCGGTCATCGCGACCCACCCGCCCAGCGGTCCGAGCACGCCGACGACGAGGGAGTTCACGATCACGTCCGTGCCGGCCCGGGCCTTGAGCCGCAGCGGCGGGGCGCTGTACGCCCAGCCGAGCAGCACCACCGCTGCCGTCCCGGCAACGAAGAGCGGGCCCAGCGGCACCGCGGCGAGCACCGTCAGCACGCTCGCGACAGCCCCGAGGCGAAGCACCTCCTGGGGCGTGATACGACCCCGGACCAACGGCGATCCGGCCTTGCGCGGGTTGGCCCGGTCGTTCTCCAGGTCCCACGCGTCGTTGACACAGAGGACGGCGAGCCACAACAGCGGGCCGGCCACCAGTGCCGCATTCCCCATCATGACGATCTCGTCCCCACGCGGCACGATCCGCCGGGTAGCCAGCACGAAGCCCAAGTGGATCGCCACGAAGGACAGGAACCAGAAGTGCGGCCGCGAAATCAGCAACAGGTCACGCAGGCGCGGCAGGAGCCGTTGTTGCTGGACGTCCGGCGCCGGGTTTCGGTCGATGACAGCCATGAAGACCTCCTCGATCCCAGCCTCACGGCGTCGATCACTCCCGCGCCTCACGATCGTGAGTGAACCGGCTCCCCCGCCCGAGGGAGGAGACGCGTCGGGCCAGGCTGGAAGAATCGTCGACATGGCGATCCGGGCGGTCCTGGCACCGCTGGTGAGCGGGTCGACCTACCGGCGTGGGGTCTACCTGCTGCTCGGCGGTGTGCTCCTGCTGCCGTACGTCCTGCTGGGCGTGGCGTTCGCCCAGATGCTGCAGTCGGACTCCCCACGCGTGCTCTCGCTGCTGCTGATCGGCGTGTCCGCGGTCATCGCGTGCGCGCCGGCGTTCCTGGGTGCGACCCGAGCGCTCGAAACGGCGGCTGCCCGCGCGCTACTCGAGGTGGATCTCCTCGATCCCGTCGCCGACCCGCCCGAACTCGAGACGCGGCTGCGCAGCGCGCTGTGGTTTGCCGTCCACCTGGCATCTGGTGGCGTTGTCGGGCTCGCGATGGTGATCGCATTTCCGATGGCGCTTGTCTTCATCGCCGCGCAGTTCGGAATCGGCACCGAGACGCTGGCCGATCTCGAGTTCGGACCGCTGGACCGGGACGACACGGTGTGGTGGTCGTTGCTCGGGCTCACCATGCTGGTGGGGCTGGCGTATGCCGTGGCCGGGCTGGGCCGGCTCGCCGCGATCATGGCGCCGGTACTGCTGGGTCCGTCCCCGGCCGAACGGATCGCCGCTCTCGAGGCCGCGGCCGACCAGCTTGTCGAGCGCAACCGGCTGGCCCGCGAACTGCACGACTCGATCGGACATGCGCTGACGGTGACCACCTTGCAGGCGGCGGCCGCGGGCGCGGTGGTCGACTCCGACCCCGAGTTCGTCCGACGGGCGCTGCGAGCGGTCGAGGAAACGGGGCGGACGGCGATGTCG
>JASLBX010000245.1 GCA_030146385.1 Jiangellaceae bacterium
GGCTGTTCATCGCCTCGGGACGGTTGAGCGTGATGGTCGCGACGCCGCCGTCGATGCCGTACAGGACCGGTTGATCGCTCACGAGTTGGCTCCGTTCGAGTTGCGGTCGTTGTGTGGAGACGCGAGGCAGTCGTCGACGAAGCGGGCGCTCGCAGGCAGCAGCCTGGACGCCTCCTCGTCGAAGAAGGCCGCGGCCTCATCGCCCGGCCAGTTCGCGGGTAGGAGGGCGCGCGGCAAGCCCGGATCGGTGAACAAGAACTTGCGCCACTCGTGCACGAGCCTGCTGCGGACGGCGAAGACCTCCTCGTCGGCTGGGGCGGCCGGCAGGCTGCCTACGAGCTCCTTGGCTTCGGCGTGCCACCGGCGGTACGACCGCCCGACCGCGTTGAGGTCCCAGGCTCGCCGGATGAGCGCGGCGTCGTCGTCCTGGTGCTGGGCCAGGAAACCTTCCGCGGTGATGCGCTCGCTCTGCAGCAAGGCTTCGAGCTCTGGAGATGGCCGCGCGGCCAGCCACGTGCCGTCGCCCAGCGGCGCGTACCCGAGGTAGGCGAGCCCGCTGCGTAAGCGCTCGCGGGTGGCCCGGTCGGGTGGGCGATCAGGAATGATCAGATGCCAATGGCCATCCCACTCATCGTTGGCGGTCGTGCGGTAGATACGCGCGGCCGCGTTGTCGAGCCGGTGCTCGGCCCGCGGGGTGAGCGCATAGCCGGCGGCGTCAGAGATCCGAATCGGTCGCAGCCAGCCCTGCTTGACCATGCGGGACACTGCCGTCCGGACCGCGGGAGGTGTGATGCCAAGCGGTGCCATTAGTGCCACGAGCGAGGCAACCCGTGCCGACCCGCCGCGCGACCGCAGGTGGTCGCCGTACAGGTCGAAGAGCGCAGATCTGGCATTCATGACCGTCATATCCTGCCTGGTCGGTCCGACAGGATGTGGGACCCACCCGGGGAGTGACTCCCACCCTAGAGTCAGATCAGGGATAATAGGCGCCATCGTGACGCATGCGGGACCGTCGCCCGACGTTTGGGGGCCCGTGTGCGCGCTTGGAGAGGAAGGGGTGCGCGGATGGCGGCGATGAAGCCGCGGACTGGCGATGGGCCACTCGAGGTCACCAAGGAGGGTCGCGGCATCGTGATGCGCGTCCCGCTCGAAGGTGGGGGGCGGCTCGTCGTCGAGTTGTCTGCCGAAGAGGCCAACGCGCTCGGTGATGCGCTGAAGGTCGCCGTCGGCTGAAGGCGATGGCCCGATGTTGCGGGGCCCCGGTCGGTGCGCCGGCCGGGGCCGCGCCGTTAAATCCCCCTAGTTCCCTGGAGTGTTCAGTGCCGGCAGAGGAGATCGCCCCCGCAATGATCGCTGTGACGCCGCCGGTGGTGGAGCATGACCCAGGCGGCTTGCTGGACGTCGGTGCGTCCGCGATTGCCGTCCCGGTGTGGCCGGACGCCGAGGACGGGCCGCGCATCGGCGCAGGTGCCGACGTCCTGGCGCAGGTGCTGGCGGTCGACGCTACGGAGGCGTTGCGACGTGAGGACAAGACCGGCGAGGCCGGCGATCTGCTCCGGTTGCCCGGCACCGGTGATGTCTCGCGCGTACTGCTAATAGGGGTCGGTGACGGGTCGCCGGCCGCATTCCGCAAGGCCGGCGCCGCCGTTGCCCGGGCGGCGCGGGGTACCGACCGGCTGGCCAGCACGGTGACCGCCGAAGCGGGCGACGCGGAGATGCGCGCGTTCGTCGAGGGCGCCGTCCTGGCGTCGTACACTTGGCGAGCACGGGGAGAGGCAAAGGCCCCGGTCGGGACGCTGGTGCTCACGTCGTCGGGCCCAGAGCGAGCAGCGGCCGTGGACGCTGCTGCGGCCGTCGCCAGGGCTGCCTGGTTCGCCCGCGACCTGGTGCACACGCCGTCGAACATCAAGGACCCCGAGTGGCTTGCCGACCAGGCGCGGGCCGCTGCGGAGCGTGGCGATCTCGAGGTGCGGATCTGGGACGAGCGGAAGCTGGCCGAGGCCGGCTTCGGTGGCATCGTCGCGGTCGGGATGGGGTCTGAGCGTCCGCCGCGGCTCATTGAGCTGACCTATTCGCCCCCGCACGCGGGCCTCAACGCGCCGCACGTCGTGCTCGTCGGCAAGGGCATCACCTTCGACAGCGGCGGGCTGTCGCTCAAGCCGCGCGAGGCGATGGTGGCCATGAAGACCGACATGTCCGGAGGCGCTGTGGTGATCGGCGTGATGTCGGCGCTGCGAGCGATCGGGTGTCCGGTGCGGGTGACCGGCCTTGTTCCGGCGGCCGAGAACCTGCCGAGCGGCAGCGCGCAGCGCCCCAGTGACGTGATCAGGCAGTACGACGGCACGACTGTCGAGGTGCTAAACACCGATGCCGAGGGCCGCCTCGTGCTGGCCGACGCGATCGGGTACGCGGTGGCGACCAAGAGCCCCGACATGATCGTCGACGTCGCCACGCTCACCGGTGCGGCCACGGTCGGGCTGGGCCGCCGGCACGCCGCGCTGTACTCGACGTCCGACTCGCTGGCCGTGGCCTTGGCCGAGGCGGGGGCCGCTGCCGGCGAGAAGCTGTGGCGGATGCCGCTCGTGGCCGATTACCGCGATGCGCTGGATTCCGACGTCGCTGACGTCGCCCACATCGAGACCCGCAAGGTGGGCGGCGGTTCCATCACCGCGGCGCTGTTCCTGGAGCGGTTCGCTCGCGACGTGCCGTGGGCTCATCTCGACATCGCCGGGACGGGTCGCGCCGACGCGGACTCGGACGAGCTGGTCAAGGGCGGGACGGCATTCGGCGTGCGCACCCTCCTCTACTGGCTCCGGAATGATCACGTAAAGAGGGGAATCCCCACGTAAACGTCGCGTGCAAGCCCGGTATCGGCCGGGAAAGCCGCGCAATGGGAGAACGGTTACGTGATCATTCCAGGCGAACGATGAGGGATTTCGAGACCGGGGTGCCGCTGACCTCGGCAGTGTGGTCCAGCGGCACGAGGACGTTGGTCTCCGGGAAGTAGGCCGCGGCACACCCACGGGCCGTCGGGTAGGCCACGACGCGGAAGCCCGGCGCCTTCCGTTCGCCGTCAGACCACTCGCTCACCAGGTCGACGGTCTGGCCGTCGACGAGCCCCCGCTCCGCCAGGTCGTCCGGGTTCACGTATACGACCCGGCGCCCGCCGCGCACGCCCCGGTACCTGTCGTCCATCCCGTAGATCGTGGTGTTGAACTGATCATGCGAGCGGATGGTCTGCAGCAGCAGCCGCCCGGCCGGCACCCGGATGACCGACAGCGGGTTGGCCGTGAATCGGGCCTTGCCATTGACCGTCGGAAACCGCCGCTCGTCGCGCGGCGGGTGTGGCAGGACGAACCCGCCTGGTACGGCCACGCGCGACTCGAATTCATCGAATCCCGGCACGACGCGGGAGATCCGGTCGCGGATCGTCGAGTAGTCCAACGCGAAGTCCTCCCACGGCGTCGGATCACCGGGCCCGAACACGTGCCGGGCCAGGTCGCAGATGATCGCCACCTCGCTCCGGAGCTCAGGCGACGCGGGTGGAAGCGTCCCGCGCGAGGCGTGCACCACGCTCATCGAGTCCTCGACGGTGACGAACTGCTCGCGACCCCCGGTCATGTCGATTTCCGTCCGCCCTAGGCAGGGGAGGATCAGCGACCGCTGTCCAGGCACCACATGCGTCCGGTTCAGCTTCGTCGACACATGCACCGTGAGCGGGACCGATCGCAATGCGTCCGCGGTCACCGAGCTGTCCGGTGTGGCGGCCGCGAAGTTGCCCCCGACCGCCATGAAGACGCGGATCCGCCCGTCTCGCATCGCCCGGATCGTGTTGACGGTGTCATACCCGGGCTCGCGCGGCGTCTCGAAGCCGAACTCGTCCTGGAGCGCGTCCAGGAACGCCGGCTTCGGCGCCTCCCAGATGCCCATCGTGCGGTCGCCCTGCACGTTGCTGTGGCCCCGCACCGGGCACGCTCCGGCGCCGGGACGGCCGATATTGCCGCGCAGCAGCAGGAAGTTGACGATCTCACGAATAGTGGGCACCGCCTGCTTGTGCTGGGTTAGCCCCATCGCCCAGCAAACGATCACATTGGACGCGTGGAGCACGTCCTCGACGAAGGCCTCGATCTCCGTCCGCTCCAGCCCGGTGGCGGCAGTGACGTCGGCCCAGTCGAGCGCACGCCACGCCGCCGCCGCATCCGCGAAGTCTGACGTGTGGGCCTCGAGGAACGACCAGTCGAGTACGCCGCCCGGGGTTGCCTCGTCCTTGTCGAGCAGCATCCGGTTGACCGCCTGGAAGAAGGCCAGGTCGCCGGCCACCTTGATCTGGAGGAACCGGTCCGCCAGGGCAGTCCCGCGCCCGACGACGCCGCGCACCCGCTGCGGATTCTTGAATGCCATCAGCCCCGCTTCGGGCAGCGGATTGATCGCGACGATCCGTGCGCCGCGGTCCTTAGCCTGCTCGAGGGCGGACAGCATGCGCGGATGGTTCGTCCCGGGGTTCTGGCCCACGATGACGATCAGATCGGCGTGGTCGGTGATGTCGGCCAGCGTGACGCTCCCCTTGCCGATGCCGAGCGTCTCGGTCAGGGCCGCACCGGACGATTCGTGGCACATGTTCGAGCAGTCCGGCAGGTTGTTCGTCCCAAGCTTGCGAGCGAACAGCTGGTAGAGGAAGGCGGCCTCGTTGCTCGTCCGGCCTGACGTGTAGAAGGCAGCCTGGTCCGGTGAGTCCATTGTGGTGAGCTCGTCCGCGATGATCCCGAAGGCTTCGTCCCACGCGATCGGCATGTAGTGGTCTGCGCCAGCCTCGCGCAGCACCGGCTCGGCAAGGCGTCCCTGCTGGCCCAGCCAGTGGTCGCTGCGCGCGACCAGGTCGCTGATCGGGTGCGCGGCGAAGAACGCGGCGTCGACGCGGCGGACGGTCGACTCCTCGGCGACGGCCTTCGCCCCGTTCTCGCAGAACTCGGCGAGGTGCGGCTTGCCCGGCTCGGGCCAGGCGCAGCCGGGGCAGTCAAAGCCCCTGGGCTGGTTGACCACCCGGAGGGCCCGGTAGCCGCGCCGCACGCCGGACTGCTCCAGGACGTCGGCCAGTCCATGCACGACGCCTGGAATTCCTGCCGCCGACTGCTTCGGTTTGCTTACCCGGAGGCCATCGTCCGCCATACCCCGACGGTACGACGTCTCGCGCCGCATCGCTACGGCTAACGCCACCGCCCAACCCGGTGATCATGTCGGTTTGGCCAGGTCATACCTCAACAAACCGACATGATCATGGGGAGTGGAGAGTGATGGCGGCGACAGGGCAGACTGGGGGGATGGGACGGGTGACAGCGCGCCGCCGGGTCGTTCGGGTTCGGGACGGACG
>JASLBX010000282.1 GCA_030146385.1 Jiangellaceae bacterium
GCCGCCCTGGCGGCTCCGGTGGTGACGGGTATCGGAGTCGGAGCCCGTGAGGGGGCGAACTCATTCACCGAGATGCCCGCGGAGCTGGACATTCCAGCGCTGGCCGAGCGGTCCCGGATGACCGATAAGGACGGCAACACCCTCGCGGTCTTCTACGAGGAGAACCGGATCGAAGTGCCGCTGGACAAGATCTCGCAGGAGATGCAGGACGCGATCCTGGCGATCGAGGACCACCGCTTCTATGAGCACGGTCCGCTCGACGTTCAGGGGGCGTCCCGGGCGTTCGTCGGCAATCTGCAAGCAGGGGAGACCACGAGCGGCGGATCCACGCTCACCCAGCAGTACGTCAAGCTGCTGCTGCTCGAGCGGACGGAATCAGCGACCGAGCGGTCGGAGGTGCTGGCCGACGAGGGTGTGCGGGGCTACTTCCGCAAGCTCCGCGAACTCCGCCTCGCACTCGGCGTCGAGGAGAGGCTGACCAAGGACGAGATCCTGGAGGGCTACCTCAACATCGCCAACTTCGGCGGCCCAGCCGGACGAAGCAACTACGGCGTCGAGACGGCCGCCCGCTACTACTTCGACACCAAGGCCGAGGATCTGACACTCACCCAGGCGGCGACGCTGGCCGGCCTGGTCCAGCGGCCCACCGAGTACGACCCAGTCGAGAATCCCGAGGCGGCCATCGGTCGGCGCAACACCGTCATCACCCGGATGGCCGAGCTCGGCGTGATCAGCGAGGAGGACGCCAAGGAGGCACGGCAGGCCGATCTCGGGCTGGACGTGGACGAGTCGCGCAGCGGCTGCGTGTCGTCTTGGGCTCCGTGGTTCTGCGACTACGCGGTCAACGAGGTCCTGCGGATGGAAGAGCTGGGCGACACTCCGGAAGAGCGGATGGAGATGCTCCGCCGGGGCGGGCTGCGGATCGAGACGACCCTCGATCGTGACATCCAGCGGGCGGCGGACGATGCCGTTTCCGACCGGGTCGCGCCCACCGACAGCGCCGTCGGCACCATGGCCATGGTCGAGCCCGGCAACGGCAGGATCAGGGCGCTGGCCAACTCGCGTGAGTACGGTCCGGAGGGCGACGGGAATTCAATGATCAACTATGCGGTCGACAAGGCGATGGGCAACTCCAACGGCATCCAGGCCGGCTCGGCCTTCAAGCCGTTCGTGCTTGCTGCCGCCCTCAACCAGGGGATGGAGCCCGATCTGGAGATCAACGCCCCGGACGAGATCGACATGTCCGGCGAGTGGTTCGAGGCTTGCTGGAATGGCCAGTCTCGGGTGCGCGACGCCGACTACGAGCCCAAGAACTCCACGCGTGGCGGCCGCCTCACCATGCGGGAGGCGACGGAGTACTCGACCAACACCTACTACGTCCAGCTCCTGCAGCGCACCGGGATCTGCGATCCGGCAACCATCGCGGAAAAGTCCGGAGTGTGGAAGCAGGTGCCGAACACGACCGAGCCGCAGCCGCTGGATCAGGTGCCGTCGTTCACACTGGGGTCGAACACTGTGTCCCCACTCGGCATGGCCGAGGCGTTCGCGACATTCGCAAACCGCGGCGACCACTGTGCGTCGTTCGCCGTGAACGAGGTTGTGGATCGCAAGGGCGACACCCTTGTGGAGCGGGAACCCGACTGTGGCAAGGTGCTCGAGACCGACGTCGCTGACATGGTCAACGACATCCTTCGAGGGGTCATCGAGAACGAGGGCGCGACCGGCAACGCGATGCAGCTCGACGGCGACCGGCCTGCAGCCGGGAAGACCGGGACGACGAACCGCAACGTCGCGGTCTGGTTCGTCGGATACACGCCGCAGTTGTCAGCCGCCGCGGCCGTCGCCGACCTTGAGTCGCCGCAAACCACGCTAAGCGGACGTACCTACAACGGTGAGTACATCCCGCAGGCCTTCGGCAGCACTCTGCCAGGACCGATCTGGCGGGAGGCGATGAACGAGGCGCTCGAGGGAGAGCCGCGCGAGGACTTCAAGGAGCCTTAGTGCCGGAATTCGTGGCGGGGATGTCGTATCCGGCGTGACGCCGATCGTCCTTGTGATGAAAGCATCCCAACGAATCGCAAGGAGGAGAGCTATGACCGACGTCAAGCCGATTCCGGACACCTACCCCCGCGTCACCCCGCACCTGTCGATCGAGGACTGCGCTGCCGCCCTGGAGTTCTACCGGAGCGTCCTCGGCGCCGCCGTCCGCATGCGCATGGACGCACCGGGCGGCCTGGTCGCGCACGCCGAGATCGCGCTGGGCGAGTCAGTGATCATGCTCGGTGATGCGACACTGCCGGACAGCGACCCGAGTCCGCGCAAGCTCGGCGCCACGCCGGTGTCGCTGTTCGTCTACGTGGAGGACGTCGACGATGTCTTCCGCCGCGCGATCGACGCCGGGGCGGACGCGGTGAGCGAGCCGGAGTTGCACTTCTACGGCGACCGGGTGGCGACCATCGACGACCCGTTCGGCCACCGGTGGAACCTCGCGACTCACGTGGAAGACATCGCGCCCGACGAGCTCGAGCGCCGCGCAGTCGAAGCGACGGCCTCGTAACGTGGGCCGCATACGACAGGGAGGTGGCACGTGAAGTACGTGCTGTTGTTCGTGGACACCGAGCAGTTCAGCAAGGACCTGGAGGCGATGGGCCCGGTCGAGCGGGCGCGGGCGTTCGAGCGGGTCAACCAGTGGTTCGCCGAGCACGCCGACGTCATCACCGGTGGCAGCAAGCTGCAGGAGCCGGACACGGCGACGACGGTCCGGCTCGACAGCGGCGAGCCGATCGTCACTGACGGCCCGTTCGTCGAAGGCAAGGAGGTGGTCAGCGGCTACACCGAGATCGACGTCGCCGACCTGGACGAGGCGCTGCGCATGGTCAAAACCTGGCCGGGTTGCCCCGTGGTCGAGATCCGGCCGCTGGAGCTGGCCCGTTCGTGACCGAGGCGTCGCATGCCGAGCTGGCCCGCGTGGTGCGCGAGTACGCGGGCCGGCTCGCTGCGTCCCTGGTGGACCTGATTGGCGACTTCAGCACTGCCGAGGACCTCGTCCAGGACGCCGTTGTCACCGCGTTGCAGCGCTGGCCGGTCGACGGCATCCCCGACCGACCGGACGCCTGGCTGTTCACCGTCGCCCGGCGCTGCGCACTGGACGCGCTCCGGCGCGAGAGCAACTACCGCCGCAAGCTGGCGCAGCTGCAGTGGCCCGTCGAGCAGGACAAGGACGACCGGCTCCGGCTCGTGTTCACCTGCTGCCACCCGGCCTTGCCGCGAGCCGCGCAGATCGCGCTGACCCTCCGGGTGGTGTGCGGGTTGACGACCGAGCAGATCGCCCGCGCCTTCCTGGTGCCGGCCTCGACGGTGGCGCAGCGGATCACACGGGCCAAACGCAAGATCAGTGACGCCGGCATCCCGTACCGGATACCGGCCGACGACGAACTGGCCGGGCGGCTGACCGAGGTCCTCGCGGTGATCTACCTGATGTTCAACGAGGGCTACCTGTCGACGTCCGACCAGGTCCAGTCGCGCGACTTGGTCGAGGACGCCGAGTGGCTGGCCCGGCTGCTGCACGGGCTGATGCCCAGTGAGCCCGAGGTCGCGGGACTGCTCGCGCTGATCCAGCTGCATCGGGCCCGGGTCGCCGCGCGCTTCGACGGGGACGGCGGGCTCGTGCTGCTGCGAGATCAGGACCGGTCGCAGTGGGACCGAGCGGCGATCGATGACGCCACGAGAGTGCTCATGCGCGCGGCTGCCCAGCACCGTCCCGGCCCGTACCAGCTCCAGGCGGCGATCGTGGCCTGTCACGCGGAGGCCGAGCGATT
>JASLBX010000323.1 GCA_030146385.1 Jiangellaceae bacterium
CCATCGGCACAGCGCGTACGGAAAGCTCGGCATCGAAGGTCGCAACGATCTCCGGCCTCTAGATCACGGCCCACTTCGCACACGAATCCTAGGAGCCGTCAAGGACGAATCGTTCCGGTGAATCGGCGCCACGCTGTGCACTACCGGACCAGCCGGCGCGGCGAGCGCCCGGTGCCGGTTGAATGAGGGCCGGGAGAAGGGAGCATGCATGCCACCCAGCATTCGCATCGGCATAGACACCGGAGGGACGTTCACCGATGTCGTCGCCGTGGACGAGCGCACCGGCGAGTTCGTCACCACCAAGACGCCGTCCACGCCCGCCGACCCCGCCGACGGCTTCCTGGCCGGGGTGCGCAAGGTGCTCGACCTCCTCGGCGTCGACGCCGACGCCATCAGCGCGGTGAGCCACGGCACCACGGTGGCAACGAACGCGCTGCTGCAGGGCAACGTCGGCAACCTCGGATTCGTCACCACCGAGGGCTACCGACACGTCCTCGAGATCGCCCGCCAGTCGGTGCCCGACGGCTACGGCAACAGCTACTTCTGGGTCAAGCCGGACCGCATCGTCCCGGCCGACCTCGTGCGGACGGTCGGAGGGCGGCTCGCGGTCGACGGCAGCGAGATCCGTCCGTTCGACGAGGAGACCGCCGTGGCCGCGGCCCGGTTCTTTCGCGGCCGCGGGATCACCACCATCGGCGTGTGCTTCCTGCACAGCTACGCCGACCCCGAGCACGAACTGCGGATGCGGGACGTCCTCGCCCGCGAGCATCCGGACGCGACAGTGTCGATCTCCTCCGAAGTGCTCCGGGAGTACCGCGAATACGAACGAAGCGTCACGACCCTCGTCGACGCGGCCGTCAAGCCCGCCATCCGCCGGTACGTCGAGAACGTGCGCGGACGGCTCGACGGGCTGACCGGCAGGTCCGTCCCGTTCTACGTGATGAAGTCCAACGGCGGCGTGCTCTCGGCGGAGGAAGTGGTCCACCAGCCGATCACCACCGTCCTGTCCGGGCCGGCAGCGGGAGCGCTGGGCGCAGCGGTCGTGGCCACTGCCGCTGGCCGCTCGAAGGTGCTCACCCTGGACGGCGGGGGCACGTCGACCGACGTCACTGTTGTCCAGGACGGTCATCCCGCGCTGACCACCGAGGGCAGCGTGGGCGCTTATCCGAGCAAGATCCCGATGATCGACGTCGTCACGGTCGGCGCCGGCGGTGGGTCGGTGGCGTGGATCAGCCCGGAGGGCACGCTCAAGGTTGGGCCGCGCTCGGCCGGGGCGGAACCCGGCCCGCTGTGCTACGGCAAGGGCGGCACCGAGGTGACCGTCACGGACGCGCACGTGGTCCTCGGCCGGATCCCGCCGCACCTGCTGGGCGGTGAGATCCCGCTGGACGTCGAGGCTGCCCGCACCGGCCTGACCGAGCTGGCGGGACAGCTGGGCCTGGACGTCGAGCGGTGCGCCGCCGGCATCCTGGAGATCTCGACCTGGAGCCAGGCCAACGCCCTGCGCCAGGTGACGGTGAAACGCGGACTGGATGCCCGCGACTTCACCCTGGTCAGCTTCGGCGGCTCCGGGCCGCTGCTGGCCTGCCGGCTGGCCGACGTCCTGGGCCTGGACGGCGTACTGGTGCCGCCGAACCCCGGCAACCTGTCGGCGTACGGGCTGCTGACCGTCGACGTCCGCAACGACTACGTCCGGACTGCGGTGACCCGGCACGGTGCGGTGGACGTCGCTGCGGTGGAGAAGGTGCTCAGCGACCTGGAGGTGTCCGCCGACGACGCGCTGGCTCGCGAGGGGTTTGCGCCCGAGTTCCGGCGGTTCGTACGCACCGCCGACCTGCGGTACTACGGTCAGGCGTTCGAGGTGCGGGTCGGCGTCCCTGATGATCACGTCACCGCCGAGCTGATCGACGCGGTCGCGGACGCGTTCCACGCCGAGCACCGCGCGCTCTACGGGTACGACTTCAGGGGCGATCCTCGCCAAGAGGTGGAGTGGGTGAACCTCCGTGTGACCGGCATCGGACCTATCCGCACGCCGTCCCTTCCCGAAGTGGCACCGGGCGCGGGCGCTGATCGGGCGCGCTCTGGCGCTCGCCCGGTGTACTTCGACGACTGGACGGAGACCTCCGTGTACCAGCGGGTCGACCTCGGTGCAGGGGACACCGTCGCCGGGCCGGCGATCATCGAAGAGTTCGGCTCCACGGTGCCGGTGCATCCCGGCTTCAGCGCAGAGGTGGATCGCCACGGCAACCTGCGGATATCGAGATCAAGTGGTCCCGAGTTGCGGGACTCGCCCGGCGTGTCGCACCAGGTCGGCACACATGATCAAGGAGGTGCGCGATGAAGCCCGACCCAGTGCTGGTCGAGATCGTCCAGGGCTACCTGGCCTCGGTCGAGCAAGAGGTCGAGACGGCGATCGGCCGCACGGCGCGGTCACCGATGATCCGCGACGCGCACGACTACCGGGCCGGAATCCACGACCGCAAGCTGCGCAAGCTCACGGGACGGTCGTACTCGGCGCTGGTCCACCCGATCGTCCGCGACTATCCGATGGACACGATGAAGCCGGGAGACGTGTTCTTCCACAACGACGTCTATCTCTCCGAAGGCGGTATCGGGCACTTGCCCGACCTGTGCGTCACCGTGCCGGTTTTCCACGAAGATGAAAGCGGAGCGTTCGTCGTTGCTTTTGTTCAAGCGTTCGGCCACCACGACGACATCGGCGGGACGGTCCCCGGCTCGATGCCTTCGCACGCGACGAGCGTGTACGAGGAGGGCCTGATGGTGCCGCCGATCAAGCTGTGGTGCGAGGGCGTGCCGAATGAGGCCGCGCTGAAGATCATGACGCGCAACTCCCGAATGCCCGAGTCGCTGGCCGCCGACCTTGACGCCGAGTGCGCCGCCTGCCTGATGGGCGCGCGGCGGATGGCAGAGTTGTTCGACCGGTACGGCCGGGCCACCGTCGAGGCGTGCTTCGATGCGATCATCGACAACACCACCGAGACGTTCCGCCGCGAGGTACTAGCCAAGATCCCCGAGGGAAGCTACGTCTGGGAGGACTACGCCGAGCACGACGGCATCGACCCGCCCAAGCTGCACACCCAGCGAATCACGTTGACCCGCGAGCCGGACCGGCTGGTGCTCGATTTCGCCGGTACGAGTCTCCAGGCCAAGGGGCCGATCAACCACGCCGGCAACTACGCCGACGGGGTGTTTCTGAAGAAGTGGCTCGCGCCGATCCTGCGCAACCTGGCCGACTCGCCCCAGCGCAGCGCCGAGCTGGACGTCAACGAGGGCGTCGTGCCGTTGATCGAGATGCGGTTCCCGCCGCCAGGGACCCTGCTGACGCCGGTGTTCCCGGCGCCGACCAACGCCCGGACGTTCGTCATTCTCCGGCTGCTGGGGGTGCTCGCCGGGGTCCTGGCCAAGGCAGTGGACGGACGGATGCCGGCCGACCAGGAGACGATCCGCTACACGGGCGTTTATGGGAAGGACGGCGACGGGCAGCCGTACCTGATGCGCGAGGTCCTCGGCGGCGGCTC
>JASLBX010000328.1 GCA_030146385.1 Jiangellaceae bacterium
CGCCGGCCTGAGCCCGCACGAGCGGGCGATGACCGCCGACCTGCTCGGGTATCCCGAGGGCTCGGTCGGCCGGATTATGAGCCCCGAGATCGTCCTGCTGCGCCGCGACTTCACGGCCGAGCAGGCGCTGGCCCACGTCCGGACACGAGGCACCGGCGCGGAGACGGTGTACACCCTGCCGGTAGCGGACGCGCAACGCCGGTTCAGCGGCGTGGTCGCGCTGCGCGACCTGGTGCTTGGCTCCCCTACCGACACCGTGGCCAACCTGGCGGACATCGACGTGCCCACGGTCCAGGCCACTGACGACGCCGAGGCCGCAGCGCGCCTGATGCAAGAGGCCAACCTGCTGGCGCTCACCGTGGTCGACAGCGAGAACAGAGTCGTCGGCGTGCTGACCATCGACGACGCCGTCGAGATGATCGAAGCCGCGGACTCCGAAGACATCGCCCGCCAAGCGGCTGCCGAGCCGCTCACCATCCACTACATGGCGGCCAGCGTGCTGAAGGTGGCGAGGTCGAGGGTCATCTGGCTGCTCCTGCTGGTCGCCGCGGCAGCCATGACGGTGAGCGTGCTTGCCGCGTTCGAGCAGACCCTCGAGGCCGTCCCCAAGGTGGCGTTCTTCGTCCCTATGCTGATCGGCACCGGAGGCAATGTCGGGGCCCAGGCGGCCACTTCGGCAGTGCGTGCACTTGCGCTGGGTGAGGTCCGGTCGGCGGACGTGCTACGGGTGGCCTGGCGAGAGTGCCGGGTGGGTTTCGCGCTCGGCATCATGCTGTCGGTGCTCGCCGGCGCCATCGCCGTCGTGTTCGCCGACGCGCTCCTCGCGGTGGCCGTCGTGATAGCCCTCATCGTAGTGTGCACCTGGTCTGCGGTCGTCGGCTCGACCATGCCGCTGCTCGCCCGGCGGGTCGGAATCGACCCTGCGGTCATCTCTGCGCCGCTGGTCACCACGCTCGTGGACGCCACTGGCCTGATCATCTACTTCCTGGTGGCCATCTCGATCGTGGGCGTCTGATCAGGCGGGCTCGGGCAGCGGTTGCGGCGGCAGCGGGCCGGCGTACTGACCACGCGGACGCATACGCAGCGGCCGTTCGGCGTACTCCTCGAGGGCGTGTGCCACCCAGCCCGCCGTCCGGGCGACGGCGAAGATCACCTCACCGGCGTCCGCCGGCATCTCCGTAGCGACGCTGAGCGCCGCCAGGGCCAGGTCCACATTTGCGTGCAGGGGACGCTCGCGGCTGACCGTGCCGACCACGTCACGGGCGACCCGAAGCACCGGTTCGGTCCCGGGCAGGTCTTCCAGCAGGCTGAACAGCAGTGCGGTGCGCGGGTCTTCTGCCGGATAGATGCGGTGACCGAGCCCCGGGATTCGCCGTCCGGCGCGAAGGTGGTCGGCCACGACTCGCGCCGCGCCGTCGTCGAGCGACTCGGCGAGCATCCGGTGCGCGAGGCCGCTGGCCGCTCCGTGCAGCGGGCCCTCGAGCGCCCCGAGCCCGGCGGAAACGACGGCGTACGGGTGGGCGCGGGCGGACGCCGCCACCCGGGCAGCCAGTGTGGACGCGGCCAGGTCGTGGTCGATCAGCAGGACCAGGGCGGCGTCCAGGCATCGGATCGCCTGTTCGGCCGGCTCGGTGCGGGTCAGCCGCGGCCACAACCGCTCGGCCAGCGAAGCCTCCGCAGGAGCGTCCCGGCCGAGCACCGGCAGAGAATCCACAAGGGTGGCAATCATGCTTCGCGCCGTCGCGGTCACCACGGAGTCTGCGAGCTCGAACCGCAACGGGTCGGCCACTGCCGCAGCCACGATGGCCACCCTGAGCCTGTCCATCAACGTGCTGTGCGGCGGGAGCGCACCGATCGCCATCGCGGCCGTCCGGACGGCGTCATCCGGCGCGTGGAAGCGGGTGTCCGGTATCAACGTGCCCTTCCACAACCACTCGGCGACCGCTTCATACGAGTACCGGCGGGCCAACTCGATCGCGTCGACGCCGCGGTAGAAGTACCGGTCGCCGTCGATCAGAGTGATGCCCGTCCGCACCGCTTCCTCGCCGCCCCGGCGCTGGCGCCCGGCTAGCGCGTCCACCTCCTTGGGGTCGAACGTGCTCGTCCGTCCACCGGGGCCGCGCCTGCTGGTGAGCAGACCCCGGCTGACGTAGGCGTACACGGTCTCGGGCTTGACGCCGAGCCGGCGGGCGACCTCCTGCGTCGTCAGGCGAGCCATAGTTGATCCAATCAATATATGTACGCTCAGCTCAACTCTAGACGGTCAAGGAGGCAACCATGACAACCACCGCTCCCATCGAGGTGCCGCGCGGACTGGCCGGCGTCGTCGTCACCGACACCGAGCTTGGTGACGTCCGCGGCCGCGAGGGCTTCTACCACTACCGTGAGTACTCGGCGATCGAGCTCGCGGAGAAGCGAACCTTCGAAGACGTCTGGCATCTGATGATCGACGGGACGCTACCCGACCGCGACCGTCGCGATGCCTTCGTCCGTGAGACCGCCGCGCTGCGGGCCCTCCCCTCTGAAATCATGGACGTCCTGCCGGCGGTGGCTCGGGCCAGCGGAACGTCCGGCCCGCTGGCCGGCTTGCGTACGGCGCTGTCCCTGCTCGGCGCCCAGGCCGGGCCCCGGCCCGTGTACGACATCGACCCTGTAGAGCGGCGGGCCAATACATTGCACGCCTGCGCCGCCACGCCCACTGTGCTGACCGCCCTGCACCGCCTCGCCACTGGACGAGAGCCCATCGCGCCACGCAACGACCTTCCGTACGTGGCCAACTACCTCTACATGCTGACCGGCACCGAGCCCGAGCCGGAGCAGGCCCGCGCCATCGAGCAGTACCTGATCTCGACGATCGACCACGGGTTCAACGCATCGACTTTCACCGGCAGGGTCATCGCGTCCACTGGGGCGGACATCGCGGCATGTCTCGTGGGTGCGATCGGCGCGCTGTCCGGCCCTCTCCACGGTGGTGCGCCGAGCCGGGCGCTCGACACGCTGGACGCCATCGGTACGCCGGACAACATCGAACCGTGGGTTCGCGAGCGGGTCCTCGCGGGCGAGCGGATCATGGGGTTCGGCCACGCGGTGTACCGCACCGAGGACCCGCGCTCACGAATGCTCCGCGGCATCGCCGAGCGACTCGCCGCAGAGTCCGGCCGCGACCAGGATCGGGCGCTCGTCGAGTTCGCCACGCAGGTCGAGCGGCGGGTACTCGGGATCCTCGCCGAACTCAAGCCGGGCCGTGAACTGCACACCAACGTGGAGTTCTACGCCGGCGTAGTGATGGAACTGTGCGGCCTGCCACGCTCGATGTTCACCCCGACATTCGCGGCTGCCCGGGTCGTCGGCTGGAGCGCGAACATCATCGAGCAAGCTGCCGACAGCAAGATCATCCGGCCGGCGGCCAGGTACGCCGGCCCACCCCCACCACACCCCGTCCCCCCAGCCTAGGTTCGATCACGTTCAGCAGGCCTGTGGGTGCCGTACCAGGCGCGTGCGGGTGGTACGGCGCCGTCGGGCCTGGTGGGCGGCCCAGTCGACGAGGGACGGTACGTGTCATACCTGCGGCGAGCGGCGTTCGAGCAGCACGGTGTCGCGCCACTGGCCGTCCAACTGGGCGATGCGCTCCCGCGTGCCCACGACCCGGAACCCGGCCCACTCGTGCAGCCGGATGCTCGCCTGGTTCTCCGGGAAGATCGACGTCTGGAGTGTCCAGAAGCCGGCGTCTTCGGCGGTGCGGACCTGATGTGTGATCAGTGCCTTGCCGATTCCCCGGCCACGCATCCCGTCCGCGATATAGATGGACGACTCGGCGACACCCGCGTAGCACTCGCGCGCCGAGACGGCCGTGAGCGCCGCCCAGCCGGCGACCTCGCCGCCCACCTCGGCGACCCAGCGCTGCCCGGCGAGCCACTTCCGACGCAGGGTCGCCCGGCCGGGCACCCAGGTTTCAAACGTCGCGTTGCGGGTCGCGATGCCCTGGGCGTAGATCCGGCGGACCTGCGGCCAATCGGCGTCATCAAGTGCTCGGACGGAGACCTCTGTAGTCACGCGCCCATCATCGCCTCACCAGGTGCGGATGGCCGCTAGCGCCTCGTGGGTCACCTCGGTCATCGGCAGGTCGGCCGCCTCGGGCATCGGGAACCACCGCGCTTCCGCCGTCGAACCGCCCTCTTCGAGCTCGGCGGCGTGGCGGGTCTCCTCGACCTGCATGTCGTAGAACGCCCGGACACCGTGCCAGTCGATCGGGAACCCCTCGGGCCCGATCTGCTCCGGCTCGTGGTGGCTCGCGACACCGAGCAAACGCTCGATGTGGCCGGCCTGACCGGTCTCCTCGGCCAGCTCGCGAAGCAACGCCTCGTCCGGCTGCTCTCCGAAATCGGTGCCACCCCCGGGAAGGTGCCACCGGCCCGCGCCCGGGTACCCGTCCGCGATGCGCGTCAATAGCACCTGATCGTTCGGGTCGTGGACGACGGCGTAGGCCGCGAACCGCTGCACCCGGCGCCGGCCGTCCGGATGCTCAGTGATCAGGAAGGACGGCAGATCCGGGAAGCGCTCGGGCGGCAGGTCCACCGCGGTCAACGGCAGCTTGAGCGCGTTGGCGGCGAACGGCCGGAGTTGGAGCGCCGCCGCCTCGTCGCGGGTTACCCAGCGCGCCTGATCGACCTTGGGCGAGACGGGACCGCCGGGCTCGCCGCTCGCCTTCGCGGTGTAGATGATCCGATCCGTGTGCAGCGTCACCCGCTGGTCCGCCAGCACACGTACATCCGCCACCACATCCTGCACGCCGTCGACGTCGACCGCGAGCGCTGCCTCCTCGGCGGCCTCACGAACGACCGCTTGCTCCGGGTGCTCGCCGTGCCACACCCCGCCGCCCGGCAGCGTCCACACTCCCGGCGTGCCTGATCGGTCGGATTCACGGACCAGCAGGATGCGGTCCTCGTCATCGGAACAGACGGCGTACGAAGCCACCCGCCGCAACGGCTCAGTCATGGCTAGCCAGTGTTGCGGTGGCTCGCCGCAGGATCAACAACCGACAAGCGGCGAAGCCGGTCTTTCGCTGGGAACTTTGCCCACGTAAGGTGTGTCCGCCGACGTTGTTCGCGCCCGGCCGAAAGGAGCGTCACGTTGGGACACTTGGACCACTTCAGCCACGGCCTGCTCACGCCCGCGTTCGGTTACCTAGTCATGACGATGGCCGCAGCGATCGGCCTTCGATGCACCGTCCGGGCGCTCAGCACCCACGGCCACTCGCGCCGCAACTGGTTGCTAGTTGGCTCGACGGCCATCGGCGCCGGCATCTGGACACTCCATTTCATCGCCATGCTGGGCTTCGGCGTGATCGGCTCGTCCGTGCGCTACAACGTCCCGATCACGCTGCTGAGTCTCGTCCTGGCGATTGTGGTCGTCGGCATGGGCGTGTTCATCGTCGGCTACGGGCGTTCGCGCACGTTGTCACTGATGCTCGGCGGGCTCCTCATGGGCCTTGGGGTGGCGACGATGCACTACAGCGGCATGGCCGCAGTGCAGGTGAACGGCACGATCCAGTACAACAGCGGGCTGGTCCTGCTCTCGGTAGTGATCGCGATCACCGCTGCCACCGCCGCGCTGTGGCTCGTACTCAACATCCAAGGACTGTCCGGCGCGCTCGGAGCCGCGATGGTGATGGGCCTGGCCGTCAGCGCGATGCACTACACGGCCATGGGAGCGGTCAGCGTCGAACTCGCGGACGGGCTTGAGCGACTGGCCGGTGCCACCGCGATGGAGTTCATCTTCCCGCTGTCAGTCGGCATCGGGGCGATCCTGTTCGTCGCGTTCACTGTGGTCGCTGTATCCCCGATCGAGGACGATCGCGGCGAGGAAGAAGTGGCGATGCGCCTCGAAGCACTTCAGGTGCGGCGCGAGCAGTTCGCCCAGCAGATCGAGGATCAGATCACCGCCAGCCAGAAGCATCCCCCACAACGCCGGCGCCAGTCGTCGAGCCGGCCCTCCCGGAAGGTCACCTGATCACCGCTTTCCCGCCTGATCGTCCCGACGCCGACGATCAGGTGCGGCATGCGTGTGCGCCACGCGCGGGCGGCGCCGCAGGTCAGAGCATCGACTCGGCTTCTGATCGTCGGGATAGGCAATACGAGGCCGCCACCTCAGCCGAACCGTCCAAGTCGACCTCAAGAGGGAAAGATCCACGGCTTGCTCGGGCGCAACGGCGCGGGCATGGTTTGGCGACTGGCCGGAACCGCTCCACCTGGCCGTGCTGATCACATGGGCCGCGGTCGCCTGGTTCGCCGCCGCGCGGCTCTTCCGGTGAGCGTAGGGGCGATCAATCCGTGACGACGATGCCGTGCGTAGCGGCCAGGCCGGGCGCGATCTCAATCAGCTGAGCGCCGTCGATGACAGCGCCACGCAGTGAGTCGTAGCCATCGGCGATGCCCAGCGCGGTCGCCCCGCGGAAGTCGACTTGCTTGAGGGTCGCCCGGGGCAGCCGCAGGCCGCGCAGCTCGGAGCCGGCAAACCGGACGTTGGTCAACTCGGCATCGGCGAGGTCGACGTCGGACAACGTGCAGTCCTCGAACGTCACATCGTCCAGCACCGTGGCGCGAAGGTTCACCGAATCGAGCCTGCATCCGGCGAACGTGACCCGGCGGAGCTGTGCGCCGTACGCCTCCACCCCGGAGAGCGCGGATGACAGCATCGCTGAGTCGAGCCACACCGACTCGATCAGCTCGGTGCCGACGATACGGCCGCCGCGCATCCAGACATCGTTGAACCGAGCGCGCCTGAGCTGGCCTCCGGAGAAGCTCGGAGCGGTAAACGCACACTCCAGAAACCGCACGTTGCCGACGTCAGGCTCGTCGAACACGACCGAATCAAACCACGCGGTGTCGTACTCGCCGGCAGGATCGAGCGGACCCGGGTGCGACGCCAGCGCGTCGGCATACGGGAGCTCGGACACTTGCTGAGCCACGGCCACGGGTCCGAACCTACTGGTTCAGTCCGACAGAACTCCCTCGACCAACTCGCCCGTCGCGAGATAGAGCAGGGCACGACCGTAGGCTTCCTCGGGATCGTCGGCCGTCACCGCGGTCCGTTGGCCATCAACGTCCAGCTCGACGCGATACCCGTCGTCGCGACGGATGAGCTGGACGAAGGCACCCCCGAGCAACTCCCTAAGCTGCGCCTCGCGGGGGAGCCACAGCGCGACCTCCTGCTCCACGGAGTCCAGCGCCCACTCGACAGTGCCGTTGAACCCGATGACCCGGCCGGTCGGGAACTCGTGGACGTCGATCGTCATGTGGCTGAGCACGAACACGTCCTCGTCCATGTCGCGATCGGGCAGCACGAATCGGTCGCCGGGCGCAGGCTCCCACCGCACGCCCGCGGCGCGCAGTCGCTTGGCCAGCTCGATTGAGATCACCCCTCCATTGTGGGCGAACGCCCGACACGGAGGCGAACTACCCGGCGCGCGAACAGGACGTGGCTAGCCTTGCGAACGTGACGACCTGCTCCGCGACGGGCGAAATCTGCCCACAGTGTCACCAAGCCGACCTGCGGCCGTACGGCAATGGATCGAAGTGGGTATGCCCGGAATGTTACTTCCTTCTCCCGTGCTGCGAGGGCGGCGACCGCTCCGAACGTCGCTAGTCAGCGCATCCGTTGGGCAGCGGAATCGGCCCAGGGCAGCCATAATCTAAGCCATGACAGTGCAGGGGGACGAAACACAGGGGGACGTCGACGCGGGCGTCACGAGCATTGCCCGCGTCCCCCGGCAAGAGTATTCGCACGACGAGCCGGCGCACCTGAAGGCGGTGACCCGCCGGGGGAGGCTGGTGCTGGCCCGCTACGACGCCGACCTGCTCGAGCTCGAGACCGCGCACGGCCGGGTGGAACTACTCGGGCCGTACGGCACCGAGGCACACGAAGGCGACGAAGTAGAGATCGTCGGATTGCCTGACCCGACATCCAGACATCCGAACGCACAGCCGGCGTTGCTCATCCAGCAGATGCGCCGCCTGGCTTGACCGCGGCGTTCACGAGGTTGCGCCTATTCAGCGTCGTCAGCGGGCAGGCCGGTCTCGACAGGCATACCGGCCGCCATCCAGTCGTGCGTACCACCCGCAACGTTGCGCGCGTCATAGCCCAGCTGTGCCAGGAACTGAGCCGCCTGCATGCTGCGGGCGCCGACCGCGCACACCAGATAGAGGGGTTCGTCGCGTGGCAACTCGGAGTACCGCACCGGCACCGTTGCCAGCGGCATGAGAATCGCGTCGGGGACGTGCCCGCGCGCGTACTCGTCGGGTTCACGCACGTCGACGACGACCGCGCCCTCTGCGGTGGCTGCTGCCAGGTCGCGGACGCTCACCTCGGTCGGACCGGTCATGCCGCACTCACGAATACGTGGCTCGCATCCTGATCGCTCAGGCTGACCGGTTCATCGCTGGCCGACACGGTGACGCCATCGTCGGTGGGCTCAACGGCAACGGTGACTCCGGGACGGATCCCCGCCTCGTCAAGCGCAGCGAGGAGCTTCTCGTCCGTCTGAAGCGGCTCGCCGATCCGGTTGACGACTCGCTGTGCGCCGGCGTCCACCAGCCCGTCGAGCGGCGCCAGCCCAGGCGGCGCCGGTTTGGGGCGGGCCGGGCTGCCGAGCTCGTCCAAGCCGGGAATCGGGTTGCCGTACGGGTCTTCGGTCGGATCCTTCAGCAGGCCCACGAGTCGGCGCTCAACAGCTTCGGAGATAACATGCTCCCAGCGGCACGCCTCGTTGTGGACCAGCTGCCACGGCAGCCCGATGACGTCGACGAGCAGCCGCTCGGCGAGCCGGTGCTTGCGCATCACGCGGGTCGCCAGCGACTTGCCGAGCTGGGTCAGTTCGAGATGACGATCGGCCTCCAGGTACACCAGGCCGTCCCGTTCCATGCGCGCGACCGTCTGGCTGACTGTCGGCCCGGATTGGTGCAGGCGTTCGGCGATGCGGGCGCGCAGCGGCACCACGCCCTCCTCCTCCAACTCGAAGATGACCTTGAGATACATCTCCGTGGTGTCGATGAGGTCATTCACCCGCACTGCTCCTCGTCATCGTGCCCTGACAGTTCAGCCTATCCTCACTTATCGTGCTGACAATCAGCGTGCTGAGCCTCAAGGGCGGGGTCGGCAAGACCACCGTGGCCCTTGGGCTGGCCGGAGCGGCCCCGTCCCGTGGGCTCCGCACGCTTCTGGTCGATCTCGACCCGCAAGCGAACGCAACGGTCGCGGTCGATCCGGACGAGATCAAGTTCACGACGAACGACGTCCTGTCGAACGCGCCCGCCGTGCCCGCCGTCGACGCCATGACCGTCACCGCATGGGGGCCGAACCTCTTGCTTCTCGCCAGCGAGCCCGCACTGTCGATACGTATCGCGGACGGCAAGGCCGGCGAGCACCGGCTGCGTGCGGCACTCAAGAGACTTCCCGGCACCGATCTGATCATCATCGACTGCCCACCGAACTTGAGCCCGCTGACGACCAACGCCCTTGCGGCCAGCGACCTCGCTCTCGTGGTCACCGAACCGACCATCTTTTCGGTCACCGCCGCCCAGCAGTCCATGGCCGCCATCGACCTCGTGCGCCAGCAGTTCAACCTGCGGCTACAGCCGGCCGGCCTGGTGGTCAATCGGGCCCGGCCCCGGTCCGCCGAGCATCGGTTCCGGATCGACGAGTTGCAGTCGGTGTACGGAGATCTCGTTCTGAACCCGGTGCTGCCCGAGCGCTCCGCCATCTCCCAGGCGCAGGGCAGCGGGAGAGCGATCCAGAGCTGGCCGACGCCAGGCGCCCGCGAGGTCAGCCGCATCTTCGCGGCATACCTCGACCGACTGATCACTGCCAAGGCGCTGGCCGCACCACTGACGAGAGGCGTGCGATGAACTCTGTACCCCAGCCCCGCCCGGCCCTGCGCCGGACCGATGACGGCACCGTACAGCTCGTCGGGCGTCCGGCCTCGTCGCTTGCCGTCGATGCCGTGCCGGGCAAGGTCAAGAAGAAAGACAAGGGGGACGAGGTCCAGCTCGTCGTGACGCTGTCCAAGCGCATCCGCAAGCAGTTGCGGCGCAAGGCCGAGCGGTACGGCTGGACGCCCGAAGAGGCGGCTGCGCACGTCCTGCGGGCATGGGCAGAAGGCTAGGCCTCGACTAACCGCCGGACGCCAGTCAGCCGGCGTCCACCCACTGGCCCTTAGCCATGACGGCCCGGAGTTCGAAATCGGCGTCCAGGACGACCAGGTCTGCGTCCAGCCCCGAACGCAGCTCGCCCACCCCATCCGACAGGCCGAGCAACCGGGCGGGATTGGTGGACGCCATCCGCACGGCATCAGGCACCGGAACCCCGGCCTCGACCACGAAGCGGAACGCCCGGTCCATGGTCAACGTGCTGCCCGCGATCGCGCCCCCATCGGCGAGCCGGGCGACGCCGTCGACCACCTCAACGGCAAGGTCGCCAAGGACGTAGTCGCCGTCCCCCGCACCTGCCGCGTCCATCGCGTCGGTCACCAGCACCACTCGGTCCGCGCCGGCCGCGGCGACCGCCGTCCGGACGATCGCCGGGTGCAGGTGTACGCCGTCACAGATCAGTTCTACGGTGATTCGTTCATCCTCCAGCAGCGCCGGAATCGGCCCGGGTTTACGATGGTGCACCGGCCGCATGGCGTTGAACAGGTGGGTAGCCACCCTTGCACCTGCTCCGATCGCCGCCCGGGTCTCGTCGTACGACGCGTCGGTATGACCGATCGCTGCGATCACGCCCTCACCTGCGAGTGACGCGACCGCGTCCGTGGCGTGCTGCAACTCGGCAGCGAGGGTCACCATCCTGATCGACCCGCGCCCCGCGTCAAGCAACGCACGGACGACCTCGGGCTCCGGATCAATCAGCAGGCCGGGATCGTGCGCCCCGCACCGCTTCGTCGATAGGAACGGCCCCTCGAGATGGATGCCGGCCAGCACGCCGTCCTCAACCAGCTCCGCGAGCTCCGACACCGCCGCGGCCAGAGCTTCCGGCGTGCCGGTCACCAGGCTGGCCATGGTGGTCGTCGTGCCGTGCCGACGGTGCAACGCGGCCGCGGTGAGCGCCTGGTCCGGATCTCCAGGGACGTACGAGGCCCGGTCGCCACCGTGCACGTGGATGTCGACGAAACCGGGCACGACCCACGCGCCGCCGATGTCACGATCAGGTGGCTCGGGAGGCTCGCCTGTGCCGAGCCGGGCGATGGTCCGGCCGTCGATCTCCAACCAGCCCTCAGACATCACGCCGTCCGGAGTCACAATCCGCCCGCCCGAGATCACGGCCATGGACGTCAGCACCTTCCGTTAAGGGACTGCCCGATTACGACCGGGCCACCGTACCGCCCGCGAGGCCAGCTACCGTCTGCGGCATGACCTTGACAGTGGACCACCGCTTCCGAGGGCCATCGGACTCGGGCAATGGCGGATACGTCTGCGGCCGGCTGGCGTCCCGAACGGGTGCGGCGCCGACCGGGTTCGGAGTTGTGGTGACGCTGCGCAAGCCGCCGCCGCTGGAGACCCCGCTGGCCGTCGTGTCCGAGGGCGACGGGGTGCGGCTCATGCACGGCGACGCGCTCGTCGCCGAGGCTGCCCGCTCGCGGCTGGACGTCGCCGCCGTACCACTGGTGGACGTCACTGCGGCGCGCGAGGCGTCGCAGCACTATCCGGGCTTCACCAAGCACCCGTTCCCCGAATGCTTCGTCTGCGGTCCCGAGCGTGATCCGAGCGACGCCCTGCGGCTGTTCCCGGGCCGTCTCGGAGATGGCCGGACGGCGTGCGTCTGGACTGTCACCGACGAGTTCGCCGGCCGGCCGGAGCTGGTGTGGGCTGCCCTGGACTGCCCCGGAGGGTGGTCGGCCGAGATCGAGGGACGTCCGATGGTGCTCGGCCGGATGACTGCCGCTGTCGACGCCCTGCCCGAAGGCAGCGAGGAGTGCGTCGTGATGGGCCAACTACTCGGCTCGGACGGCCGGAAGACCTGGACGGCATCGACGGTCTACGGCTCGGACGGCCGGGAGCTCGGCCGCGCCCACGCTACGTGGATCTCCATCGCGTGATGGCAGAGCGGGGGATGAAGTTCACCGCGCCGACTCGCGGCGACCTGATCGCCGGGCTTAGCGTGGCACTCGTCCTGATCCCGCAGTCGCTCGCCTATGCCGAGCTCGCCGGGCTGTCGGCGGTGCACGGGCTTTACGCCGCTGCGGCTGCACCCATCGCGGCGGCCGCCATCGGCTCGTCGCCCTACTTGCAGACCGGCCCGGTGGCATTGACCAGCCTGCTCACTCTCGGCGCCATCGCTCCGCTCGCCCCGACCGGAACCGCCGAGTTCGCCGGGCTCGCCGCCCTGCTGGCACTGCTGGTGGGCATCGCGCGGGTGGCGCTCGGCCTGTTGCGGTGGGGTGCGCTGTCGTACCTGATGTCGGTACCGGTCGTCACCGGATTCACCGTGGCCGCCGCGGTGCTGATCCTCGCCTCCCAGGTACCGGCTCTGATCTCCTCCGACGTGGCGGCGAGCGGAAACCCGCTGGAGACCGCGGTCCGGGCGGTGTCCGAACCCGGCGACTGGAGCCTGGCAGCGATCGGAGTCGGGGCGCTGACCGTGCTGATCGTGCTCATCGGCCGGCGGTCGCTTGCGGTGTTCCCCTGGGTGTTGCTGGTCACCCTGCTCGGGTTGGCCGCGACCCGGATGGATGTGATCAGCGTGAACGTCGTGGGCCACATCCCGAGCGGCTTTCCCGAGCTCAGCCTCGCCCTGCCGTGGTCGGACGTCCCATCCTTGATCATCCCAGCAATGGTGATCGCCGTGGTCGGATTTGCCGAGCCGGCGTCGATCGCTCGCCGCTACGCCACCATGGACCGCCGCCCGTGGGATCCGGACAGGGAGTTCGTCGGGCAGGGCCTGGCGAACCTCGGTGCGGCCGTCGTCGGCGGGTACCCGGCCGGCGGGTCGTTCTCCCGATCAGCTCTGAACCGGCAGGCCGGCGCGCGCACCCGGTGGAGCGGCGCGATCACCGGCTTCGCCGTCGTGGTCTTCCTGCCTTTCGCCGACGTGCTTTCGGACCTGCCGTCGGCCGTGCTCGCGGGTTTGATCATCGTGGCTGCGGTGTCGCTGGTCGACGTATCGGCGTTCCGCGAGTACTGGCAGCATTCCCGTCCCCAGTTCTGGGTCGCCCTGCCCACGTTTGCGGCGACCCTGGCGTTCGCGCCGCACGTCGAGCGCGGTCTGCTGGTTGGCGTAGGCCTCGCGCTGGCCGTCCATCTCTGGCGCGAGACGAGGCTGGACGTCGACGCGTGGCGGGTGCAACAGACGCTGTACGTCCTTCCGCACGGCGTCCTGTACTTCGGATCCGCGCCGGCCTTCCAAGCCGCAATCAACCGGCTACTCGCCGAGAACCCGGACGCAGACGTGGTGGAGATCGACCTGCACCGCCTCGGCCGGGTCGACCTGACGGGGATCTACGCGCTTCGCGACATCGTCGAAGGCGCACGCGAGAGCGACACGACAGTGCACTTCACGCGCATTCCGCCGCACGCCGCCGAGCGCATCGAAGCCGTCCTGGGACCACCGCCAAGCGAGCCCGGCGACTGATCGCTCAGACGCGGACGGCGGCCGTACCAGGCGCCCACGCCGTCTGGACGCCGAGGAACCGGCCGATGTCAGCCACCTCCGCGTGGAGGCCCGACCGCACGTCGTCGGCGAGCGTCCCGAACGGTCGCACCGTGATGTTCATGGCGCCGGGACGGCGGACGGCCTCCCAGGTGGCGACGGCCTGTCCGTCGGATACGACCGTCGGCATGACGTAGCCACCGCCGGTCCACACCGCATGGGCGTAGTGCGCCGGCACGATCAGCTCACGTGACCGGTAGCCCAGCAAATAGGGGTCGAAGTGCGGCAACAGCCGGACAGCCGAGCGAGCTGGCACCCTTGGCTCGTCTGTGGAACCCAGAGCGCTCCAGGCCTGTCGTGCGTCCACAGCGGGCAGTCCTGCCCACGCCGCCAGGTCGCGCGCATCCGTCGGCCCGTACGCCGCACGGTAGCGGCGGGCCAGCTCGGCCAGAGCCTTGGTCCGGGTGCGCCGCTCAGAACGGGGTTCCCGGGCGATCCAGGTGGGCTCGTGACCCCGATCCGGCCCGAAGCACAGGCGTCCGCTCAAGGCCGCATGGCGGATGAGGTGGATGCCCCGCTGGCCGCTGGAGTCGATGCCCGCTGCCTCGAGCGCTTCGAACAGTTCAGCCCGGGAGCGGGGCTGCCCGTCGGCGAGTGCCTCACCCAGGACGGCAGACGAGCGGTGCACTGTCTCGTCGTCCAGCCCGAGTTCGCTGCGCCGGCGCGCCGTCCTGGCGACGATCGTCTGCCGGACGAGCCCGAGCAACCAGTCCAGATCCTCGGCGGCGACCAGGTGGAGGGTCCCCCGAAAAAGCCACGTCCGGATCAGTTCGCCGCCAGCCTGGGCGACAGCGACATCGGATGCGGTCGTCCCACTGGCCCGAGCCCGGATGGCGAGCGCCGCCGAGGGCAGTTGGGCCTGAACCCCGATCAGGTGCCGGACGACGTCCACGGGACGGGCCGCCTCGCGCGGCGGGGCGAGCATCTGTGCCGTGGCCCGGGCAGCCCGGGTCGCGTCCACCGCGGCGTTGTCGGTCACGACCGCGGCGACTCGACAATCGGACGGCTGAGGGTCGCCGCGGTTGCGTTGCGGCGGATGTCGACCGGCCCCGCCGCGTACCGTTCGCCAAGGTTCTCCGCGGCGATCTTTTCCTGCAGTTTCAAAATGCCCTGCAGCAGTGCCTCGGGCCGCGGCGGGCAGCCCGGCACGTAGACGTCCACAGGGATCACGTGGTCGACGCCTTTGGTGACCGAGTAGGAATCCCAGTACGGCCCGCCGGAGTTAGAGCACGCCCCGAACGAGATCACGTACTTCGGCTCGGCCATCTGCTCGTACAGCCGGCGAATGGCCGGTGCCATCTTGTCCGTGACCGTCCCGGATACCACCATCAGGTCGGCCTGCCGAGGTCCGGGGGCGAACGGGATCACTCCGAGCCGGATGAAGTCGTGGCGGGCCATCGACGTAGCGATGAACTCGATGGCGCAGCAAGCCAGGCCGAAGTTGAACACCCAAAGCGAGTACTTGCGGCCCCAGTTGAGCACGACCCGGATCGGGTCCGGGGCGATCCGCTGCAAGGCGCCCACGTCTCCGGGCCCGCGGGTCGGCATTCCCAGGTCGGTCACTGCCATGTCAGCACTCCCCGCTTGATCGCATACACGATGCCCGCAGCCAGGAAGCCAAGGAACACGAACATCTCGACCAACGTCACCGCACCGAACGCCGGGTCGGCGAAGATCGTCGCCCACGGAAACAGGTACACGACGTCGACAGCGAACACGACGTACAGGAACGCGTACACGTAGTACCGGATGTGCGTCTGCGCCCAGCCTTCACCCACCGGGTCAACGCCGGACTCGTAGGTCAGCAGCTTCTCCGCGGTAGGCTGCCTCGGCGCCAGCAGCCGGTTTGCACCGTAGGCGACGGCGACGAACGCCACCCCGGCGAGCCCGATCACGGTCGCCACCACGTACGGCGACAGGAACGCGTCCACCATCGGCTCCCACGATCGTTTGCGGACTCGACGTCTACCAACTTACTCGGCACTACCTCCACTGTCGCATGATCATGTCGGTTCAACGAGGCATGTCCTGGTCAAACCCACATGATCAGCGGAGCAAGCGCTTGTGTTGCGAACCATCTCATGGTCAGATGCGTCCGTCGGAGCGTCCCCACAATGAGGTGGAGCCATGTCGAAGCTGAGCCGGGTCGCCGCAGCCGCCGCCGCGTCGCTGATCGCCGTCGCGCTTGTTCCCACGGTCGCCACATCATCCGAGCCGGCTGCCGATCCAGGCTGTGACCCGTTCGACGACGCCGCCTGCGTGCTGCCATTCCCCAACGACTACTTCACCGTGCCGGACGCCACCACCGACACGGGCCTGCGGGTCAACTTCGGCTCGTCGACATTGCCGGCCAACGCAGCAGGGACGCACATCGACCCGACCGAGTGGAACCGCAACGACGGGTTCAGCCCGGGCTCGGCGATCCTGACCGCGGTGCCCGGCATCGACCTAGAAGAGACCGGCGCGGCTCAGATCATCGACATCGGGGCGTCACTGGACGCCGACGCGCCGATCGTGCTGATCAACACCCGCACAGGAGAGCGCCATCCGTACTGGGCGGAGCTCGACTCCCGGGCAACCGACCCGAACCGGCAGCTGCTCTTCATCCGTCCTGCCCGGAACTTCGACGAGGCCACTCGCTACGTCGTGGCGCTGCGCAACGTCAAAGACGCGGACGGCAACCTGATCGAAGCCCCTGAGGC
>JASLBX010000339.1 GCA_030146385.1 Jiangellaceae bacterium
CCACGACGGACAGGTCAGATGAAAGGCACGCCGAAGCGGCCGGATCCGTAAGGAGTCACATCGGGTCACCGACCCCGAGCCTGCTGGTCCTCCACCCGGGAGCACCGCAACGACACTCACAGATCCGCAACACCTTCCGGCTCGCCTCGAGGAGGGACTGGGACCGGTTGAAGCGGGACGTGAAGCTGATCTACTGCGCCCCGAACGAGGCGGCCGCCCGGGCTGGGCTGGACGAGCTGACCGAAACCTGGGGCGCCCGCTACCCGGCGATCGTCCGGCTATGGGACAACGCCTGGTCCGAGTTCGTGCCGTTCCTGGACTACGAGGTGGAGATCCGCCGGGTGATCTGCTCCACCAACGCCATCGAAAGCCTCAACGCCCGCTACCGGCGGGCGGTCAAGGCCCGCGGACACTTCCCAACCGAGCAGGCCGCGCTCAAGTGTTTGTACCTTGTCACCAGATCCCTCGACCCCACCGGACGGGGCCGAGCCAGGTGGGCGATGCGGTGGAAGCCGGCGTTAAACGCCTTCGCCATCACCTTCCCCGGACGCATCGTCCCCTCAACCACCAACTAAACACCCATGATCAGTTACACCGGTAATCGGACAGTCCCGGTTCGCACACAGTCTCGCTAAGTGGAAGCAGCTGGATTGTACGAAGGGAGATCTGCTGGTCATATGCCCTGGCTGGTCCCCAGCGGGAGACAAGTTGATGGTCATTGGTGATTTCCTCTTCTACCCCGACGATGCCCGTGCTCTTGAGCGCGAAATGCGGCGAAACCCAGACTTGTGAGTGTGCCAGCCTGAAGTGGCCCCGGTTGGAGGGCTAGTGCTGGCTTGAAGTGGCCCCACTCTCGACCACCAGTCCCTAACGTTTCGTGTCGTCTGCCAAGGCGATCACGAGAGGCGTAGGGGTGAAGGAGAGATCGAGAGTGGAGCAGTTCGAACGTATCCGACGAGACCATCGGGACGAAGGCATGTCGATCCGGGCGCTTGCGGCCAAGCACAAGGTGCACCGGCGCACGGTGCGTCAGGCGCTGGCGGACGCGGTGCCTCCGGAGCGCAAGACGCCCGAGCGGCAGGCGCCGGTGTTGGGCCGGTACGAGGCGGTGATCCGGCGCTGGCTGATCGAAGACCTCGCAGCGCCGCGCAAGCAGCGACACACCGCTCGCCGGATTTGGCAGCGGCTGATCGAGGAAGAGGGAGCCAGGGTGGCCGAGTCGACAGTGCGGAACCTGGTCGCTCGGCTCAAGACCGAGATCGGCGCGGACAAGCAGCAGGTGTCAGTGCCGCAGACGCATCCGCCGGCCGAGGAGGCCGAAGTGGACTTCGGCGAGTTCACCGCGGTGATCGCCGGGGTGGTGATGAAGCTGTTCATGTTCTGCCTGCGCCTGTCGCATTCGGGGAAGGCGGTGCATGTGGCCTATGCCAACCAGTCCCAGGAGTCGTTCCTTGACGGTCACGTCCGCGCGTTCGCCGCGCTGGGTGGGGTGCCGGTCGGGATGATCCGCTATGACAACCTCAAACCGGCGGTGATCCGGGTCGCGTTGGGCCGGGAACGGTTCGAGCATCCCCGGTTCATCGCGTTGCGTTCGCACTATGGCTACGACTCGTTCTATTGCTTGCCGGGCAAGGACGGCGCGCACGAGAAGGGCGGGGTGGAGGGCGAGATCGGCCGGTTCCGGCGACGACATCTGACGCCGGTCCCGCACGCGGACTCGCTCGCTAGGTTGAACGAGGCGCTGGCCGCCGCCGACGCTGGTGACGACGCCCGCCGGATCGGGGCCCGCTCCGAGACGGTCGGGGCTGCCGCGGCCCGCGAGTTGCCGCTGCTGCATCGGTTGCCGGACGAGCCGTTCGACGTCTCGCTGTCCCTGAGCTGCCGGGTCGATGCCAAGGCACGGGTGTGTGTTCGGCAGTCGTACTACTCGGTGCCGGCCCGGTTCGCCGGCCGCCGCCTGGAGGCTCTTCTCGGCGCGAGCACCGTCCGGGTCCTGGACAGCGGGACCCTCGTCGCCTGCCACACCCGGTCGCTGCACAAGGGCAGCGAGGACCTGCTGCTGGACCACTACCTGGAGGTGCTGACCCGCAAACCCGGCGCGCTGGCCGGATCCACCGCGCTGGCCGCCGCCCGCGCGTGCGGGGCGTTCACCGCCGCCCATCAACGGTTCTGGGACGCCGCCCGCCGAACACTCGGCGACGGGCCCGGCACCCGAGCCCTGATCGGCGTGCTCCTACTGCACCGCACGCTGCCTGCGAGGGCCGTCGCCGGCGGCATCGAGGCCGCGCTGACGGTAGGCAGCGTCGACCCCGACCTGGTCGCGGTCGAAGCCCGCTGCAGCATGCTCACTACCGGATCGCCACCGGCGGTGACGATGCCGGCCACCGCCTCGGCGGCCGCGTCCATCGAGCGGCCCACACCCTCGCTGACCGACTACGACCAGCTCTTGAGCGGAGTGAGCGCATGAGCCCGGCCACGCCACAACCAGCCACGTCGGCAACTGCCGCGGTGACCGGGATGAGCGACCCAGCCGCCGAGGCCGCGATCCACGCCGCCTGTCGAGTGCTCGGACTGCCTACCGTCCGCGACTCCGCGATCGGCATCGCCGAGGCCGCAGCCAAGCAGCGACTGTCCCACAAGGCGTTCCTGGCCGAGGTACTCACCGCCGAATGCGACGAACGCGACGCCCGCCGCCGAATACGCCGGGTCAACGAGGCCAAGTTCCCCCGCACCAAACGCCTGGCCGACTTCGACCCGGACCGGCTGCCCGACCTACCCGCAGCGACCCTGGCCCACCTCGCCCGCGGCACCTGGATCGACAACGGCGAACCCCTCGTGCTGCTCGGCGACTCCGGCACCGGCAAGACCCACCTGCTGATCGCACTGGGCACCGCCGCCGCCGAACAAGGCAGACGCGTCCGCTACGTGACCACCGCAGCCCTAGTCAACGAACTAGTCGAGGCCGCCGACGACAAAGAACTCTCCCGCGTCGTGGGCCGCTACGCCCGCCTGGACCTGCTCTGCCTCGACGAGATCGGCTACGTCCACCTCGACCCGCGCGGCGCAGAACTGCTGTTCCAAATCATCACCGCCCGCGAAGAACGCGCCTCCATCGCCTGCGCCTCCAACGCACCGTTCTCCGAATGGGGCGCCACCTTCACCGACCCCCGCCTCGCAGCAGCCGTCGTCGACCGACTCACCTTCAACGCCCACATCGTCCAGACCGGCACCACCTCCTACCGACTCAGCGCCAGCCGAACCAAGAAGGGAGCCACCAACCACTGACCCCGGCCAGCCACCAGCCGGCCACCATGCACCAGCAGAGTGGGGCCAAATCAAAACAGCACAGTGGGGCCACATGGGCTTGTCATTCTCAAGCACTTCGGTGCTTCTACAACACGAGTCCACCGATCAGCGGTGAACGATGCGGGTTAGGAGCGCATCGATCGTCTTGTGGTTGGTCGGTGGCGTGAGTCGGGTAGGTGCGCCGGCAGCGGTTACCAGTACTAACCGTCTCTCGAGTGATCTCGGACGAACGTCGACAGGAGCAGCCGCCCCATGCGCTCGGCGTACTCGTCGGGTGACCATTCGCGGTCGACGAGCAGGCCCTCGAGAACATCCCACGACATCAGCGCCCAGAACATGTCGGCGGCAGCGTCAACCGTCCACCCCGATGCAAGGTGATCCTCGTCGTCCAGCCAGGTCGCCAATCGCCGGCAGCC
>JASLBX010000354.1 GCA_030146385.1 Jiangellaceae bacterium
TCGTCCCCGTTCCGCAACACCGTGATCGCGTTCCCCTCGGTGAAGTGGACGCCAATCAGGCACTCCAGGGTGCGGCGGAGCAAGCGCTCGGACTCTTCGGCTTGCTGTGAATTGGGAGTCACCATCGACACGTTCCCCCTGTACCCCGGAAGTTGCCCCGCGACACACGCCTTGCTCCGAGCCGAAAAAGCGCTTGCCCGGATCCACGATTTGGCAATCCGATGCGGGCACACAGCGATCAGAGCCACTGAGCCCAGATACTCCGCGAGCAGACTACTGCCAGGCTCGCCGTCCGGTCCACCGCCGTCCTGAGTGCCTGTCAGCGTCAACGCGACCAGCCCGCCGACGGGCGAGCGAAATGCTGCCAATCATGGTGGGGCGGAGCGTAGCCCCGAAATCAGCCCGTGTTCTGCAGACCGGCCGCGATGCCGTTGACAGTGAGGTGTAGCAGCTGGCGTAACGCCTCAGTGTCAACCTCTCCGTCCGACCGCAACGCGCGGAGGGCACGAACCTGTAGGTACGACAGCGCATCCACATAGGGATTGCGCAGCGCCACAGCCCGCCCCAGGACGCGGCGATCCTCGAGCAGCCGGGTGTGGTCGGTAACCGCCAGCACCCAGGTGGTGGTCCGGGCGTGCTCGGCGAGGATCATCTCCGTCAGGTCGGGACGCTCTCCCAGCGCGATGTACTGCGCCGCGATCCGCCGATCGGTCTTGGCCAGCGACATCTCCGCGTTCTCGAGCATGACGGTGAATAGCGGCCACTCGTGGTACGCACGTCGCAACAACTCGACGTCCCCAACCGCCTCAAGTGCCGAACCCAAGCCGTACCAGCCGGGCAGATTGACGCGGGTCTGCGCCCACGCGAACACCCACGGGATCGCCCGCAGGTCATCCAACGACGAGACGGTCAGCCCGCGCCGAGCCGGACGCGAGCCGAGCGGGAGCGACCCGATCTCCTCCAGCGGAGTAACTCGGGCGAACCAGTCCGGGAATCCATCCGTACGAACCAACCGGTGATAGGCCCCCCGCGCCGCCGCATCCATCGTCGCGGCGACCGGAGCGAACTCGATTGCCGCCGCCCGCGCTCGCTCCTCGACCGCCGGGGTGGACGCAAGCAGCACCGCCGACGCGACCTGCTCGATGTGCCGCCGCGCGATCATCGGGTTGCCGTACCGCGCGAACACGACCTCGCCCTGCTCAGTGACTTTGAACCGTCCGGCCACCGACCCCGGTGCCTGCGCCTGCACGGCCCGGTTCACCGGCCCGCCGCCTCGGCCGAGGGCACCGCCCCGCCCGTGGAACAGGGTCAGCCGCAACGCATGCTTCGCGGCCCACGTCGTCAGACGGTCCTGCGCCTCGTACAGCGCGAGCGTGGCCGAGACCGGTCCCACGTCCTTCGCCGAGTCCGAGTACCCGAGCATGACCTCGTACCGCCGACCCGTCGCGGACAGCCGCCGGCGGACGTCCGGCAGCGTGATGATCTCCTCGAGAGTGTCGATCGAGCGCTCGAGGTCCTCGCCGGTCTCGAAGAGCGGCACGACATCGAGTGCGACCTCCCGGTCGTCGAGTGCGTGCCGGGCCAGCTCGTACACGGCGGCGACGTCGGAGGCCGACTGGGTGAACGACACGACGTACCGACGGCAGGCGTCCACCCCGAACCGCTGCTGCAGCTGCGCGGCCACACGCAGCGTCGCCAGCACCTCCTCGGTGGCCTCGGACAGCTCACCGCCGGCCCGGATCTCCGCAAGCGCCGCAGCATGCACCTTGCTGTGCTGCCGGATCTCCAACTCGGCCAGGTGGAAGCCGAACGACTCGACCTGCCAGATCAGGTTCTGCAGCTCGCCGTAGGCCTGCCGCTGTGCGCCCGCTGCGGCCAGGCTGTTCTGCACGATGCGCAGATCAGCCAGCAGCTCTGCGGGCGACGAGTAGGACAGGTCCGCGTCGCGGCGGCGGGTCGCGGCAATGCGTTCAGCGGCAAGCAAGAGAGCAGCCCGGTGCGGCTCGTCCGGCGAGCGCACCATGACGTCCTCCGCCAGCTCCGGCTGGACGGCCGCGGCATCGTCGAGCAACCGGCGCACCGCCACCGATGGCGGAGTGCTCCGCGCGCCCACGGTCAACGCGCTGCCCACCCGCCGGGACGCCGTCTCCAGCGCGCTCAGCACGTGGTCGGCCTGGATCGACATCGCCTGGCGGGTCACGACGCTGGTGACGTACGGATTGCCGTCCCGGTCACCGCCGATCCAGGACCCGAGCCTGACGAAGGCCGGAATCGCCGGCGGACGTGTCCCCGCCGCATCTCCGGTCAGCGCAGACTCAGCTCGCCGGTACACCTGCGGGACGACCGTGAACAGCACCTGGTCGAACGCAGCCATGGCGGTACGGACCTCGTCCAGCGGCCCCGGCCGGTCGGGACGCACCTGGGCGGTACGCCAGAGGACGTCCACCTCTTCGAGAAGCCGGCGGCGCAGGTCGATCTGCTCGGACGCGGCCAGCCGCGGATCGTCCCGGTACTCCAGGAGTTCGGCGACCCGCCGGATCGCATTGACGACGGCCCGCCGGCGCGCCTCGGTGGGGTGAGCGGTGAGCACCGGCCGGAACTCGAGGTCCTTGAGCAACGCGGCGGCCTGCGCCTCGCCGTGCAGCCTGGCGACCTCTTCGACGGCTTGCGCCACCGTGCCCGCGAGTGGCTTGTCCGGTTTCTCGTTGGCCCGCAACGACCGGATCCGGTGGTACTCCTCGGCGACGTTGGCCAGGTGGAAGTACACCGTGAACGCCCGCGCAACGTCCTCGGCCCGATCGAGCGGCCAGGACGTGACGAGCTTCTCGGCCTGGACGGCGGCGTCGTCGGCGACCGTAGCGTCCTCGTGGTGCGCCGCGATGGCCAGTTCGCGAAGCCGCTCGACATCGTCCAGAAGGCCCTGACCTCCGTACTCGCGCAGGATCGCGCCAAGGGCGTCACCGAGCATCCGGACGTCCGCACGCAGCGTGTCCGGCATCTCGAAGCGAGCGACCTCACGGGATCCGGTAGCCGTCGAGGACATGTGCCCAGCGTAGTCAGCGAGCCTGTTCCGGCGTCCGGTCGTCCCAGCGCGTGGACGCTCGTCTAACCTGCCCCGCATGACCACAACCGACTCGGGCCTCGATCCGCACAGCACCGCGGGCAAGATCGCCGACCTGAAGCGCCGCATCGACGATGCCGTGCACGCGGGCTCTCAGCGCGCCGTCGAGAAGCAGCATGCCAAGGGCAAGATGACCGCCCGGGAGCGGCTCAAGTTGCTCCTGGACGAGGGCAGCTTCGTGGAGTTCGACGAGCTCGCGCGGCACCGCTCGGTCGCTTTCGGAATGGAAAAGAACCGGCCGTACGGCGATGGGGTGGTCACGGGCTTCGGCACGGTCGACGGCCGGCAAGTCGCCGTGTTCGCCCAGGACTTCACCGTCTTCGGCGGGAGTCTCGGCCAGGTCTTCGGCGAGAAGATCGTCAAGGTGATGGACTTCGCGCTCAAGAACGGCTGCCCGATGATCGGGATCAACGACTCCGGCGGGGCGAGGATCCAGGAGGGCGTCGTCTCGCTCGGCCTCTACGGCGAGATCTTCCGCCGCAACACGCTGGCGTCCGGGGTCGTCCCGCAGATCTCCCTGGTCATGGGGCCGTGCGCGGGTGGCGCGGTGTACTCCCCCGCAATCACCGACTTCACTATCATGGTCGACGGGACGTCCCACATGTTCATCACCGGGCCGGACGTCATCAAGACGGTGACCGGCGAGGACGTCGGATTCGAAGAGCTCGGCGGGGCGCGCTCGCACAACACCAGATCGGGCAACGCCCATTACATGGCAACCGACGAGAGCGACGCCATCGACTACGTGCGCGCCCTGGTGTCGTACCTGCCGCAGAACAACCTGGACGAGCCGCCGGCCTACGACGCGGACTCGGTGGTCGAGGTGACCGACGGCGATGTTGCACTCGACACCTTGATTCCGGACAGCGCCAACCAGCCGTACGACATGCACGACGCGGTGACCGCCGTGCTGGATGACGGCGAGTTCCTCGAGGTGCAGTCGATGTTCGCGCCGAACATCATCGTCGGCTTCGGCCGGGTGGAGGGACGCTCGGTGGGCGTTGTCGCCAACCAGCCGCTGCAGTTCGCCGGGACGCTCGACATAGACGCGTCCGAGAAGGCGGCGCGTTTCGTCCGGACGTGCGACTGCTTCAACATCCCGGTCCTGACGTTCGTCGATGTGCCCGGCTTCCTGCCCGGGACGGACCAGGAGTGGAACGGGATCATCCGCCGCGGCGCGAAACTGCTGTACGCGTACGCGGAGGCGACCGTCCCCCTCGTCACCGTCATTACACGGAAGGCGTACGGCGGGGCGTACGACGTCATGGGGTCCAAGCACCTCGGCGCGGACGTGAATCTGGCCTGGCCGACGGCGCAGATCGCGGTAATGGGCGCGCAGGGCGCTGTGAACATCCTGTACCGGCGCGACATCGCCGAGGCCGAGGATCCGGACGCCAGGCGGGCCGAACTGATCCAGGAATACGAGGACACGCTGGCCAACCCGTACGTCGCGGCCGAGCGGGGCTACATCGATGCCGTGATTCCGCCGTCGCGGACGCGAGTGGCGATCACTCAGGCTCTGCGAGCGCTGCGCACGAAGCGCGAGACGCTGCCGCCGAAGAAGCACGGCAACATCCCGCTGTAGCGCTCCGTTCGATCACGTTCAGCATGCATGCGGGTGCCGTACCAGGCGCACGCGGGTGGTAAGGCACCAACAGGCCTGGTGGTGTTCCGGCGCTGGCCGCCGCCGCGGGAGCTACGTCGCTCGGTAACGCGCGGGCGTGACTCCGACATAGCGGCGAAAGTGCCGATTCAGGTGCGCCTGATCGTAGAAACCGGCGCTCGTGGCGACCTCGGCGGGTGGCGCGCCTGCCAGCAACAGTCGGCGAGCCAATTCCACCCGGCGTCCGGTCAGGTAGCGGTGTGGCGGCAAGCCGAACCGGCGGGTGAATGCGCGCACCAGATGGGCCGGGTGAGCGTGCAGCACCGCGGCAGCCTCATCCAGTGTGACGCCGTCCAGCATCCGAGCGTCGAGCATGTCGCGAAGCTGTGCGGCCACTCCTTCGGCAGCAGGTTCGGTCGCAGCCGCCTCGGGACGCAGATGCCGGCCAAGCCGCTCGAAGATGACCGCGAGCTGGCTCTCGGCTTCGAACGCGTCGGCCGGATGCGCCAACGACCGGTGCAGTTGGTCGACCCGGCGGCGGAGCACTGGATCACGCAGCGTGGGTTGATCCACTGCGGGACCGATCAGGGCGTCGTCCAACATCCGCCGGTCGAGGTAAACAACTCGCTTGTGGAATCCGTGCTGCGTCCCGGGACGCCCATCGTGCGGGACGTCCGGCGGCAGCAAGGTCACGACTGATTGGACGACGCCGTGCTCGTTACGGTCGAGGTCGTAACTGATCACACCGTCGTCGACGATGAGTAGCGTCCACGAGTCGTGGGTGTGCGCCGGGTAGGCGTGGTCGATGAACCGCGCGTGGAACACCTCAGTGACGCCCTCGACGGCGGGCCGCCAGGCGGTGACGTGATTGAGTCCGGTCGCGACGGGACGGCGCCTCCCGCTCATGCAAAGAACGTACAAGACGGCGAGTGGCCGACTCGACCACGATTACCAAGCGTGAGCGAACCCGTTCGATTCCCCACCAAGATCGCCATCCTGCTGCGCGACGACTTGGAGAGCTGGCAGCGGCTCAATGTCACGGCGTTCCTGTCCAGCGGCGTTGCCACCGACCCCGGACTGGTCGGCGAAGACTACGTGGATGCCGATGGGACGCGCTATCTGCCCATGTTCCGGCAGCCAGTTCTCGTCTTCGCCGGCACCAAGGAGACCCTGACCGCCGCACACGCTCGGGCCCTGCGCCGTGGGCTGCGGGTGGCCATCTTCACGTCCGACCTGTTCAGCACGGGCAATGACCGGGACAACCGGGCCGCCGTCCGGGCGGTGCCGACGGATCAGCTCGACCTAGTCGGGCTTGCAGTGCACGGCCCGAAGAACGCCGTAGACAAGATCCTGTCCGGCGCGCACCTACACAAGTGATGACGCCGACCCGCCAGCGCCCGGGCCGCGCCTAGACTGGACATCGTGAGCGATAACGCCGACCGGCCGCTGCGCGTCATCAAGGGCGAACCCACGCCCGAGGAGCTGGCCGCACTGGTCGCCGTCGTGTCGGCCAAGGCCGCGAGCGCCGGCGAGCCCGAGCCATCCCGGCCGTCGAACTGGGCGGCCTACTGGCGCAGCGTCCGGCGTCCGCTGCCGGCCGGCCCAGGCGCGTGGCGGGCCAGCGGCCTGCCCCGGTAGTGCCTACGGCGATCCCCACCAGCGTGCCGGTGATAGCCCGGCAACACCGGTGATAGCCCGACAACAATCGTCGTGACTCTCGTCAGACGTGTCGTCTAGGGTCGGCCAGGTGACGGACGCCCACGCTCCCCAGAACACCATCGACGCGATTGCCGAGGCATACGTCGATGCTGTCGTTGCCATCGACCCGTACGAAGCAACCTATGTCGGCATCGCCGGCCACGATGCCGAGAGCACCGATCTGTCGCCCGACGGGTTCGCCGAGCGGGCCGCCCTCGCCTGGCAGACGCTCTCCCGCCTCGAGACCGCCGCCGCCCGTGACGAGCGGGAGCGCGTCGCCGGCGAGGCCATGCGCGAGCGCCTCGGCTTGCAGCTGGAGATGCACGAGGCGGGGCTCGACCGCTCGCTGAACAACGTCACCTCGCCCATGCACTGGGTTCGCGAAGTTTTCGACCTCATGCCCATCGCGACCGACGAGCACTGGGCCAACGTCGAGACCAGGCTGCGCGCCGTTCCTGACGCTCTCGCTGCCTACCAGCGGACTCTGCAGTCCGACATCGCTTCCGGCCTACCTCCGGCGACTCGCCAGGTGGCCGAGGTCGTCGTCCAGGCCAGGCGCGTGGCCAAGAGTTTCTTCAGCTCGCTCGTCGCACCCGCACCGGACGCGATGCGCGCCTCGCTCGGCGACGCTGCCGGCATCGCCTCTGGCGCGTTCGCCGATTTCGCGGACTACCTCGCGAGCGAGATCGCCCCCAAGGCTCGCGCGCACGACCCGGTCGGCCGCGACGTGTACCGGGTGGCCAGCCGCTACTTCCTCGGTGCCGAGGTCGACCTGGACGAGACGTACGCCTGGGGGCTCGATGAGCTCAACCGGATCGAGAGCGAAATGGCCAGGGTTGCGGCCCAGATATCCGGGGGCGGCGACGTCGACGACGCGATAAAGGTTCTGGACGCTGATCCCGCGCGAACCGTCTCGAGCGTCGAGGCGCTCCGAATCTGGATGCAGCGGCTCTCCGACCGCACCATCGCCGCACTCGCCGACACACATTTCCACATCCCGGAGCCGATCCGCACGCTCGAGTGCAAGATCGCACCGACCAACGACGGCGTCATGTACTACACGGGTCCGAGCGAAGACTTCTCCCGGCCCGGCCGCATGTGGTGGTCCGTCCCTGAAGGCCTGGAACAGCTCACCACCTGGCGCGAGACAACAACCGTGTTCCACGAGGGCGTCCCCGGCCATCACCTGCAGGTCGCCCAGGCCGTCCTCCAGCGAGATGTGCTGAACCGCTGGCAGCGGATGATGTGCTGGTGCTCAGGCCACGGCGAGGGCTGGGCGCTGTACGCTGAGCGCCTGATGGACGAGCTCGGCTTCCTGGACGACCCCGCGGACCGGCTCGGCTTCCTCGACGCGCAGGCATTGCGAGCCGCCCGGGTGGTGCTCGACCTCGGCTTGCACCTCGAACTGGATGTGCCTGATCAGCTTGTACGTCAGGACGGGCTCCCGTCCGGGCGGTGGACACCCGAGGCCGCGTGGGACTTCATGCGCAAGCACATCCGCCAGGACGAACAGATCCTCAGGTTCGAGCTGAACCGCTACCTCGGCTGGCCGGGCCAGGCACCGTCGTACAAGATCGGCGAGCGCATCTGGCTCGAAGCCCGTGAGGACGCCCGGCGCCGCAAGGGTGGCGCGTTCGACCTCAAGGAATTCCACCGCGCCGCCCTCGATCTCGGCGCGCTCGGGCTCGATCCGCTGAAGGCCGCGCTCGCAAGGCTGTGAGAACGCGGTCGAGCGCAACCGCCACTCGTGTTGATCATGGCGGATCCGTGGCATCTGTCGCTCGGGTACCACGGTCTCCCATGATCAATGCATCAGAGCAGCGATAAGGTCGCGTGCTGTGACTGTGCTCGTTCTCGCATCGTCCTCGCCGGCCCGCCTCTCGATACTGCGGTCCGCCGGCGTCGAGCCGCAGGTCATCGTGTCCGGCGTCGACGAGGACGCAGTGCTCGCGGCAGCGGTCGCACAGCGCGGCAAGCTCACGCCCGCCGAGACGTCACTGCTGCTCGCCCGCGCCAAGGCAGAGGCCGTTCAGGCCGCGGACGCACTGGTACTCGGCTGCGACTCCGTGCTTGAACTGGACGGCGAGACGTACGGCAAGCCCGCAGACGCGGCCGATGCGGTGCAGAGGTGGAAGGCCATGCGTGGCCGGTCCGGCGTCCTGCACACCGGGCACTGGCTGATCGACCACCGCGCCGCGTCCGGCCAAATGAGCGCCCGACACACCAGGATGACCGGCGACGTCGCCTCCACGACGGTCCACTTCGCAGACATCACCGACGAGGAGATCGAGGCGTACGTGGCGACTGGCGAGCCACTCCTCGTCGCCGGCGCGTTCAAGATCGACGGCCTCGGCGGTCCATACGTCACCGGCGTCGAAGGCGACCACCACACCGTTGTGGGGCTCTCCCTGCCGCTGCTCCGCACCCTGCTGGCCGAGCTAGGCGTCCAGTGGCACGACCTGTGGACGTCGGTCCGGTAAGCGCTCCCGAGCGCGTCAGAACCGGATGACGACAAGCCGATCAGTGGCCGACTCCGGAGCCCACAGCTCGCCGTCCCGGCCGTGCAGTTGCCGTACCGTCCGGCCGAGTCCGACCACACCCGGCGGGCGCCCTGGCCCTCGGTCGGCGGCTCGATCACCGTGGCCTCGCCCGACTCGAGATCGACCTGCGCGAGGTAACTGCCGGCGAGCGAGACGAAGTAGATGTCGCCCGCAGGCGTCGACGTGATTCCGTACGGACCGCGGCCAAGCGAGACGTGCCGGGTCTCACCGCTGGCCCGGTCGAGGTAGCCGAGCTCGCCGGACCATTGTGCGGTGTACCAGACCCCGCCGTCGACGGCCGGTGCGGCTCGGTCGTCGGCGGCGCGGACGTGGCTGGCTGCGTCCCGTCCGGCGGCGCGCCCTGGGGACCGTCATCTGCGCAGGCAGAAATCGTCAGCGCCACACTCAGTGCGACGCCCAGCGGCCCGAGTACGTTAGCCATCACAACATGTTGGAGACACGGCGGTGCTGCCGCACCGGTTCAGCGTAGGGGGACGTCGCATGGCAACACAGGCTGACGAGTATGGCGCGGCCCTGGACGCCGCGATGGCCCGAGCTCGCGAATGGCTGGCCAGCCTGCCCGACCGCCGGGTTCCCGCGTCGGCGTCGGCCGAGCAACTCGTCCCCGCGCTCGGCGAGGCGCTCCCCGACGGGCCGACCGATCCCGCCAAGGTCATCGACCAGCTTGCGGGCGCCGCCGAGCCCGGCCTGGTCGCGACTCCGTCCGGGCGATTCTTCGGCCTGGTCATCGGCGGCTCGCTTCCGGCGGCACTAGCGGCCGACTGGCTGGTCAGCGCGTGGGACCAGAACGCCGTCATGCATGCCACCAGCCCGGCGTACGCGGCCATCGAGGACGTCGCGTCCACCTGGCTGCTCGATCTGCTCGGGCTGCCGGCCGAGTCGGCCGTCGGGTATTGCACCGGCGCCACGATGGCCAACTTCACCTGCCTCACGGCAGCGCGGGACGCCACGCTGAACAGCGCCGGTTGGGACGTCCGAACCCGCGGACTGGTCGGCGCGCCACCGATTCGCGTACTGGTCGGCCAGGAACGCCACGACACGGTCGATCTGGCTCTGCATTATCTCGGACTGGGCGCTCCCGAACGGGTGGCGGCCGACGAGCAAGGCCGGATCCGGCCCGACGAGTTGGAGACTGCCCTGAGCGCCGACCCGGACCGGCCGACTATCGTGTGCCTGCAGGCCGGAAACGTCCACTCCGGCGATTCCGATCCGTTCGCCGACGCGATCCCGTTGGCCAAGCAGGCTGGTGCCTGGGTGCACGTCGATGGCGCCTTCGGCCTCTGGGCGGCGGCCTCTTCCCGCACGCAGGCTCTCACCGCCGGCATGGACGGTGCCGACTCCTGGGCCACGGACGCGCATAAGACGCTCAACGTCCCGTACGACAGCGGGCTGGCGATCGTCCGTGACGCGTCGGCGCTGCGCGCGGCCATGAGCTACCACGGCGACTACCTGATCACGGACGACACCCGGTTGGAGTCCTACGAGCGAGTCCCTGAGTCGTCGCGGCGGGCGCGGGCGATTCCCGTGTGGGCGGCACTGCGGTCGCTCGGCCGATCGGGTGTTGCCGAGATGATCGACCGGTTCTGCCGGCACGCACAGACTCTCACCGAAGGTGCCCGGGCACTGCCCGGCGTCCAGGTGCTCAACGATGTGGTGTTCACCCAGGTGTGCCTGACGTTCGGGACGGACGAGCGCACCCGCGAGGTGGGACGGCGGCTGATGGACGACGGCACCGTCTGGATGACCGGCTCGCGCTGGCAGGGGCGGGACGTACTGCGAATCTCAGTGAGCAACTGGTCCACGGATGACGACGATGTCGCCCGCAGCCTGGAAGCTCTCAGCCGCGCCGCGTCCTAACGCTCGTGGGGGGGTGGGCCGTCCGGCCGAGACTCCCGTGACTAGACGGGTGGGACGCCGTGCCGGCGGTCGGAGAACCGGCGATCCTTGGTGGCTGCCGCCGCAAGCCGGGCGACAAGTTCGTCACGCAGCGCCTCGGGCTCCACGATGGCGTCGATGATCAGGTCGGACGCGAGCCGCAGGATGTCGATGTCAGCCTCGTACTCTTCGCGGAGCCCGGCGACATAGGCGGCCCGCTCCGCCTCGTCCTCAATGGCGGCAATCTTGTTGAAGTAGACGGCGTTGACGGCCGCCTCCGGGCCCATGACCGCGATCTTCGCTGTGGGCAGCGCGATACACGCGTCCGGACCGAATCCCGGCCCGCACATGGCGTAGAGCCCTGCGCCGTACGCCTTGCGGACGATCACCGACACAGTCGGGACGGTGGCCTCGGAGACCGCTGTGACCATTTTCGCGCCGTGGCGGATGATGCCCTGCTTCTCAACCTCAGAACCGATCATGAAGCCTGGCACGTCGGCCAGGTAGATCAGCGGGATGTTGAACGCATCGCAGAGCCAGATGAACCGCGCCGCCTTGTCGGCGGAGTCGACGAACAGCACCCCGCCCTTGACCGCCGGCTGGTTGGCGACGATCCCAACGACCTGGCCCTCGAGCAGCCCGAACCCGGTTACGAGCTCAGGCGCGAACAGTGGCTTGACCTCGAAGAACGAGTCCTCGTCGAGGATGCCGTCGATGACCGCGCGGATGTCGTAGCCGGCCGCCTCCTCGGCCGGGACGGCATCCCTCGTCAGCGCCTTCGCCGGACCAGCGGCGTCGTACGACGGCGGATCGGCCCGCCAGTTGCCCGGCACATACGAGAAGTAGGCCTTGGCCAGATCGATGGCCTCGGCATCGTCTGCCGCCAGGTTGTCGCCGCAGCCGGAGACGGTCGCATGCATCCGGGCGCCGCCCATCTCCTCCAGCGTCACCTTCTCGCCGACGACCATCTCCGCCATCCGCGGCGAACCCAGGTACATCGATGCGTTGCCCTCGACCATGAACACGACATCGCAGAAGGACGGGATGTACGCTCCCCCGGCCGCGCTCGGACCGAACAGGCAGCAGATCTGCGGTACCTTGCCGGAAAGCGCCACCTGGTTGTGAAATATCCGGCCGGCGCCGCGCCGCCCTGGGAACAGCTCGACCTGGTCAGTGATCCGCGCGCCCGCGCTATCGATGAACCAGAAGATCGGCAGCTCGTCCCGCAGCGCAATCTCGGTGGCCCGGACGATCTTCTCGACGGTTCGGGCACCCCAGGAGCCGGCCTTCACCGTCGGGTCGTTGGCAACCACGAGCGCCGGGCGGCCGTCGACCAGTCCGCGCCCGGTGATGACCCCGTCGGCCGGCAGGCCGGTGGCCTGGGCGTTGGCCAACTGGCCGTCCTCGACGAGCGTCCCGTCGTCGAACAGCAGTGCCAGCCGGTCGCGGACGTACAGCTTGTTCTGGGAGGCGAGCTTGGCCGCCGCCTTCTCGGGCGGTCGCAGCGTAGCCTCACGGGCGGCTGCGACGTCCTTGAAGTGGTCGTGGGCGCTCATGAGGCTGAACCTACTCGACCGGCAGGCCGAGGCCGCGGGCGATCAGGATGCGCTGGATCTCGCTCGTCCCCTCGCCGATCTCCAAGATCTTCGCGTCGCGGTAGAACCGCGCCACCGGATACTCCTCCATGAACCCGTACCCACCGTGAACCTGCGTGGCAATCCGGGTTGCCGTGACGGCCGACTCCGTCGCGTACAGCTTGGCGACGGCTGCCGCCTGCTTGATCTCCGCAGAGGGACGTCCGGCGTCGCGGAGCAAGGCGGCCTTGTAGGTGAGCATCCGCGCCGCCTCGGCCATCACCTGCAGGTCGGCGATCTGGAACGCCACGCCCTGCTTGCTTCCGATCGGGGCGCCGAACGCGGTGCGCTCGTTCGCGTACGCCACAGAGGCGTCCACCATGGCCTGGATGCACCCGACGGAGAGGGCGGCGATCGCGATCCGGCCGTCGTCCAGCGTCGCCAGGAACTGGGAGAAGCCTTTCCCCCGCTCTCCGAGCAGGTGGTCGGCCGGCACCCGGCAGTTCTCGAAGGTCAACGGGTGGGTGTCCGATGCGCGCCAGCCGAGCTTGTCGTACGCCGGCTCGACGGTGAAACCGGGCGTTCCGGACGGGACGATGATCGCCGAGATCTCCGGCTTGCCGTCGTCCGTAGTACCGGTCCGGGCCGTGACCGTCACGCACGAGGTGATCGACGTCCCCGAGTTGGTGATGAACTGCTTGGCCCCGTCGATGACCCACTCGTCGCCGTCCAGGGTCGCGCGCGTGGCCGTCGCGCCGGCGTCCGAACCCGAGCCCGGCTCGGTCAGTCCGAAGCCGGCCAGCGAACGTCCGGCGACGAGGTCGGGGAGCCAGCGCTGCTTTTGCTCGTCGGTGCCGTAGTTGAGGATCGGCGTGATGCCCAGGCCGACGGCCGCCTCGAGCGTGATGCCGAGCGACTGGTCGACGCGGCCGATCTCCTCGATGGCGACGCACAGACTGGTGAAGTCACCCCCGCCGCCGAACTCCTCTGGCGCGGTGAGCCCGAAGATGCCCAGCTCACCCATCTGGCGAACGACGTCGACTGGGAAGGAGTGCTCGCGGTCCCAGCCGGCTGCGTGAGGCGCGATCTCGGCCGCCGCGAACTCGCGGACGACCTTGCGGAAGGTCTCGTGCTCTGGCGAGAGTTCGAACGTCATTGTCCTGGCCCTTCTCTTACGCTTACGTTAACGTAAGCCCTGTAGCCGCGGGGAGGCAAGTGTGCAGACGTGGACGATCAGCGAGCTGGCTGATGATTTCGGCGTTACGCTGCGGACCATCCGGTTCTACGAGGAGAACGGGCTGCTCAACCCAGAGCGGCGCGGCCGGCAGCGGATCTTCCACAACCGCGACCGCGTCCGACTGGCCTTGGTGCTGCGTGGCAAGCGGCTCGGCTTCCCGCTGGACGAAATCAAGAAGATCGTCGGTATGTACGACGCGGAGCCCGGCGAGGTGGGCCAGTTGCGCTATCTGCTCGACCAGATCAGCATCCGCCGCGACGAGTTGGAGCAGCGCCGGAAGGACATCGAGGAGACCCTTGCCGAGCTGGACGACCTGGAGCGCCGGTGTCGCGTTGATTTGACCCGGCTAAGCTCCGGACTGCCAGAAGTAGGAGAGGACGCGTGAGCATCAGCAAGGTACTCATCGCCAACCGGGGCGAAATCGCCGTCCGGGTCATTCGAGCCTGCCGTGATGCAGGCATCGGCAGCGTCGCCGTGTACGCCGATTCCGACCGCGACGCCCCGCACTCGAGGGTGGCCGACGAGGCATACGCCCTCGGCGGCGAGACCAGCGCCGAGACGTACCTGGACATCGGCAAGCTGCTGGACGTTGCGGCCCGGTCGGGAGCCGACGCCGTCCACCCGGGCTACGGCTTTCTCGCCGAGAACGCATCGTTCGCCAAGACGGTCATGGATGCCGGGCTGATCTGGATCGGCCCGCCCCCGTCGGCGATCGAGGCGCTCGGCGACAAGGTGAGCGCACGGCACATCGCCCAGAACGCGGGTGCGCCGTTAGTGGCCGGCACACAGGACCCGGTGAAGGACGTGGACGAGGTCGTGGCCTTCGCGTCCTCGCACGGGTTGCCGATTGCGATCAAAGCGGCCTTCGGCGGCGGAGGGCGTGGGCTGAAAGTCGCCCGGACGCTGGACGAAATCCCCGAGCAGTACGACTCGGCTGTCCGTGAGGCGGTGGCCGCGTTCGGCCGGGGTGAGTGCTTCGTCGAGCGCTATCTGGATCGGCCACGACACGTCGAGACGCAGTGCCTCGCCGACCAGCACGGCAACGTCGTGGTGGTCTCGACGCGCGACTGCTCGCTGCAGCGCCGGCACCAGAAGCTGGTTGAGGAGGCGCCCGCACCGTTCCTGTCGGACGAGCAGAACGCCACGCTCTACTCCGCATCCAAGGCGATCCTGCGTGAGGCCGGCTACGTCGGTGCCGGTACCTGCGAGTTCCTGGTCGGGCAGGACGGCACCATCTCGTTCCTCGAGGTGAACACCCGGCTGCAGGTCGAGCACCCTGTCACCGAGGAGGTCACGGGCATCGACCTGGTGCGGGAGATGTTCCGGATCGCCGACGGCGAGGAGTTGGGGTACGACGACCCGGCCGTGCGCGGCCATTCGATCGAATTCCGCATCAACGGTGAGGACGCCGGCCGCAACTTCCTGCCGACGCCGGGCCCGGTGTCGGTGTTCCGCCCGCCGTCCGGGCCCGGAGTGCGGCTGGACGCCGGGGTCGAACAGGGCAGCGTGATCGGGCAGAACTTCGACTCGCTGCTCGCCAAGCTGATCGTTACCG
>JASLBX010000378.1 GCA_030146385.1 Jiangellaceae bacterium
GCCACGCGCCGCGCGTTGAGCAGTAGGCGAAGGCCGCGCTTCTTCCGGCCACGGACCGTCCGCGCCAAGATCGTCGCGGTGCTCATGGTGCCGGTGGTCTCATTGATGGCGCTGTGGGGCTTCGCCGCCGTGACGACGACCCAGAGCATCGCTGACGTACAACAACTCAAGGACGTCAACGCGACCCTGCTCGAACCGATCAGTGAGTTCATCACGGCCGTGCAGGACGAACGCACCGCCGCGGCGCAGTTCCTGGCAGCCGACGAGGTCCCACGTGACGGCCTGCTGGACGCGGCCGAAGGGACGGACGCCGCGATGACCGCGCTGCGCGACAGCGTTGCCCGGAGCAGCACGGACGCCGCCGCGCTCGACCCTCGGCTGCCCGGCCGCATCGAATCCCTGGTGCAGGCAGCCGACTACGTGCCGACCATCCGGTCGCGCGTCGGCAACCGGGACGTCAGCTGGGTAGCCGCCAACGAGGCCTACACGGACACGATCCGTACCGCCTTCAGCGCTACGACACTGCTGACCGAGCTCGAGGCGCCAGGTGTCGCGTCCGACCTGCGGTTCGCGGTGGAGCTGTCACTTGCGCGGGAGATGGTGGCCCGCCAGGACGCGGTCATGACCTCGGCGTACGCCACGGACGTGATGACGCAGGCCCAGTTCCTCACCTTCGTCGAGTCCACCCAGGCCGGCCAGGCGCTGCTCTGGACGGGAATCGACGACCTGCGGCCCGGCGCCGACGCGGCGTACCGCGACATCATCGACAGTTCGTCATTCCAGACTCTGCGCGGGTTCCAGGAGACCCTCACCGAGGGACAAGCCGGCTATCTCATCGTGTTGGAGGTCCCGGAGGTCGATTGGGCTGCGGCGTCCAGGGCGGTCCAGCAGGAGCTGGCCGTGGGTGCGGCGCAGGTCAGCACCATCGCCGCCGAGGAGGCCGCGCTGTTCGGTTTCGACGTGCTCGGCAGCTCCGGCGTCGCGGTGATTCTCGGCCTCATCGGTGTCGTCCTCGCGCTGCTGGTCTCCGTGCTGGTCGGCCGTGGTCTGGTGGTGGACCTGGCCGGCCTGCACAGCTCTGCCATGGAACTGGCCACCCGCAAGCTGCCGGCGACTCTGCGCAAGCTGAACGCTGGGCGTAAGGTCGATCTCGAGACCGAGGCCCCTGTCGTCGAGTACGGCGATGACGAGGTCAGCCAGGTCGCGGAGGCGCTTGGCGTCGTGCACCGCGCCGCCGTTGACGCCGCCATCGAACGATCTGACGTGCTGCGAGGCATCTCCGGGGTGTACGTCTTCCTGGCCCGCCGGAGCCAGGTGCTGCTGCATCGCCAGCTCGCGCTACTGGACAACATGGAACGCCGCACCGACGACGCGGAACAGCTCGAGGATCTGTTCCGCCTCGACCACCTAACGACACGGATGCGGCGGCTGACCGAGAGCCTGGTCATTCTGTCCGGAATGACGCCGGCTCGGCGGTGGAGCAAGCCGGTCGCAGTGATGGACATCGTGCGGGCGTCCGTCGCGGAAGTGGAGGACTTCACCCGGGTCGAGGTGATGCCGCTGCCCTACGTGCGCGTCGCCGGGGCGGCCGTCGCCGACATGACCCACCTCGTGGCCGAGCTGGTCGAGAACGCCGTCGTCTTCTCACCCCCGCATACCAAGGCCCTGGTCCGTGGTGAGCTAGTGGGTGCCGGGCTGGCGCTGGAGATCGAGGACCGTGGCCTCGGGATGAGCCCGGAGGCGATGGCCCACGCGAACCGGAGGATCAAGGACACCGATCAGATCGATCTCCTGGAGGCCGACCAGCTCGGCCTGTTCGTCGTCAACCGGTTGGCGCAGCGCCACAACATCGACGTGACCCTGCGGCGCTCGCCCTACGGCGGCGTCACAGCGATCTTGCTGATTCCCGAGGAGCTGCTTGAGAAGCCCGGCGAGCTGGAGAGCCAGCCGCCGGACGACCTGTACACACCGGAAGAACCGACGTACGAGCCTCGCCAGCTGGCCACGGTCGGGCCGGGGTTCGCTGATACCGCGTCCAGCGTTTCGGCGCCGAATCCAAGTCCGCAGCCCACGCACGTCGTTCAGCAACAGCCGCGGCCCAGGGATGCGGACGAGCTGCCACGCCGGGTTCGGCTGACCAACCTTTCGCCAGAGCTCCGCCAGGCCCCGAACGCCCCGGCCAGCAGCCCGGAGCCACCGGAGACTCGCACGCCCGAACAGGCCAGAGCCACGTTCTCCGCGCTGCGGAGTGGATGGCTCCGGGGACAGTCCGAAGGTCCGGATAACTCGTCGCAAGGGAGACCTCGTCAATGACCGAGCCGGCGCAGCCGTCTGTCGAGCTCAATTGGCTGCTCAATGATCTCGTGAGCCGAGTGGCGGAGATTCAACACGCCCTCGTGTTCTCGGGAGATGGATTGCCAGTCGGCGCATCGAGCCAGCTGGCGCGAGAGGACCGAGAGCGCTTCGCCGCGCTCGCCTCCGGCGTCCACAGCCTCGCCAAGGGCACTGGAGATCACTTTGCGGCGGGCGCGGTCGTCCAGACCATGGTCGAACTCGAAGGCGGATTCCTCTTCGTCGTCGCGGCCGGCGACCGCTCATGCCTCGGCGTGTTCTGCGACGCCAGCGCCGACATCGGTCTGGTGGCCTACGAGATGGCCAGGCTGGTCAAGCAGGTTCGCGAGCATCTCCACGTGCCGTCGCGGCCAGGGTCGCTGAGCGGCATGTCGGCGCAGGAGTGACACAGGCCGATGCCGGACGACATGCAGGAGTGGTACGACGACGAAGCCGGACCTCTGGTTCGGCTGTTCGCGGTGACCGCGGGTCGCGCCAAGGGCGCCGGCGAGGAGTTCGATCTCATGGCGACCGTTCAGGCCAACCCGGGATCGCGAACCGGACCACTGCTGTCGCCCGAACAGCAAACCCTGCTCGATCTCTGCCGGCTGCAGCCTCAGACCGTGGCCGATATCGCGTCCGAGTCCAACCTGCCGGTGGGTGTCGTGCGGGTATTGCTCGGCGACCTCCTGGCCGCCGGCCAGATCCGAGTCGACCGCCCCGCCCCACCCAGCAAGGTCCCAAACCAGCGCATCCTCAGGGAAGTAATCAATGGCCTTCGCGCGCTCTGACACTGCAACCGATAGCGCCGACCAGTTCGTAGCGTTGAAGATCCTCATCGCCGGGGGCTTCGGCGTCGGCAAGACGACGCTTGTCAGTTCTGTGAGCGAGATCCGCCCCCTCCATACGGAGGAGATACTGACCGGCCCTGGGCATGTCGTCGACAATCTGGA
>JASLBX010000418.1 GCA_030146385.1 Jiangellaceae bacterium
TGGTACGGCATGCATACGCCTGCTGAACGTGATCATCCGGCACTGAGCCGCCTAGTGGGGTGGCCGAGTGCTGGTGATGACCGCGCGAGAGCGGCTTACTCGTCCTGGCGGACGAGGTCGCGCGGGACCTCCTCGCCGGCCTGGAGGGCGGCCCATAGCCGGGGCGCGTCCTCCGAATGCCACGTGACCGTGTTGCCGACTTCCCCCAACGGAACCGTCAGCTTGTCGCCGGCGCCACCCGTGACGCGCATCAGCGTCCAGGCGAACCGGGCCACGCTGATCGGGTTGGACCCATCGTCAACCGTCAGCGCGTCTCCGCCGGACAGCCCGACCCTGGTCAGCTTCAACGGGTTGAGCAACGTACCGGGCGACATGGTCTTGTCCGCGATCGCTCCGAGAACCTCCTGCTGGCGCTCGACCCGGCCGATGTCGCCGCGCTGGTCGAAGTAGCGGGCGCGGGCGTACCCGAGCGCGTCCGGCCCCTCGAGCGTCTGGCAACCGGCGGGCAGGTCGATGTGCGCCTTGTCGTCCTCGATCGCTTCATCCAGGCACAGGTCGACACCGCCGAGCGCGTCCACCATCCCGGCGAACCCGCCCAGCCCGATCTGCACGTAGTCGTCGATCGCGACACCTGTGTTCGCCTCGATCGTCTCGACCAGCAGCCGTGGCCCGCCGTACGCGAACGCGGCGTTGATCCGCTGCCGGTCGCGTCCCGGGATATCGACGAGCGAGTCACGCGGGATGCTGATCAGCGCCGACCGACCGGACGTCGGCACATAGAGCAGCATGATGGTGTCAGTGCGCTGCCCGCCGGCCGAGCCGGTGCCCAGTTCGCTGCGCTCCTCGTCGGTCAAATCCTCGCGACTGTCGGAGCCCACGAGCAGGTAGACGCGGCCCTCCGACACCGCCGAACCATGGTCCTCTGGAATAGCGTCGACCTTGTCGATCCGCCCCCACACCACAAAGCCCAGCACGACGATGCCGGCCAGCAGGATGACCAGGAGCGCGCCGAGCCAGCGCAGCGGCCGCGGCCGCCGCCTAGGTGGGCGGGTCTCCTGGGGTGGTTCAGCTGGACGCCGCGCCGCTGGTTGACGCGGAGGCCGTTGACGTGGCGGCGGGGGTGGCGGAGCAGCCGCAGCCGCCGCAGCAGGCGCGGCCGGCCGTGGATCGGGCGGGCTGTGTGCAACCCCGTCGACGTAATGCACGCCGGGGACCTTGCCGGCGGTGTAAACCGTCCGCTTCGTGGGTCCCGGTGGCGGGACGCCAGCCTCCTTGCGCTCACTCACGATGGAACCGTATCCGGGCCGGTCTCCAAACTGCCAGTACGATGCCCCGGTGACTTGGCTTGTGACCGGCGGCGCCGGCTACGTGGGCGCGCATGTCGTCAGGGCGTTGACCGATGCGAACCTCGACGTGGTCGTTCTCGATGACCTGTCGAGCGGGCTTGCAACCCGTGTACCGCCGGACGTCCCCGTTGTCCGGGGATCCGTCATCGACGACGACGTCCGAAACCGGGCCGTACAACAGCACGAGATCACCGGCGTTGTCCACCTGGCCGCCAAGAAGCGGGTCGACGAGTCGGTCGAGAAGCCGTCCCTCTACTACCGCGAGAACGTCGAAGGCCTGCGGCTGCTGCTCGACACCTGCGTCGCCGCGAACGTCCAGCACTTCCTCTTCTCCTCCAGCGCGGCGGTGTACGGCGATACGGACGCCCTGCCCATCGCCGAGGACACGCCGTGCCGGCCGATGAGCCCGTACGGCCAGACGAAGCTGGCCGGAGAGTGGCTCACCCACGCCGTCGGCGCGGCGGCCGGCATGCGGACGCTGGCGCTGCGTTACTTCAACGTCGCGGGCACGGCGCACCCCGACTTGGCCGACCGGACCGGCATGAACCTGGTCCCGACCGTCCTGCGCGCCATTGCTGCCGGCAGGCCGCCGGAGATCTTCGGCTCCGACTACCCGACGCCGGACGGCACGTGCGTCCGCGACTACATCCATGTCGTGGACGTGGCCGAGGCGCACGTTGCCGCGGTCCGCCGCCTGCTCGATGGGTCCATCCGGGAACCGCTGTCGCTCAACATCGGCACTGGCGTGGGCGCCTCGGTGAAAGAGATGGTCGACGCCGCGCTGCAAGTCACGGGCAGCGAACTGCGTCCGGTTATCAAGCCGCGCCGCCCGGGCGATCCGCCGGCTGTCGTCGCCGCAGTGGACAAGGCGGCTGACGTCCTGCAGTGGAAGTCGCGGTTCAGCGTCAACGACATGGTGGAGTCCGCATGGCAGGCATGGACGGCGGTATAGGCGAACGTCCAGACGGCCAGCCCACGTCGGCGGCGCAGACGTCGCTGTCCCGCATCATGACGACGCTCGACACGAACCTACTCGGCACGGTGCACGGCGGCGTGATCATGAAATTGGTCGACGACGTCGCCGGCGCCGTGGCGCAGCGGCACTCGGGCGGCCCGGCCGTCACCGCATCCATGGACGAGATGGCCTTTCTCGAGCCCGTGCACGTCGGTGACCTCGTGCATGCGCGCGGCAGGGTC
>JASLBX010000434.1 GCA_030146385.1 Jiangellaceae bacterium
TCACGACAGCGTTCATTGAGTCGCGGCTGCCCGACGGCGTCGCCGTCGTCCGGGTCATGCCCAACACGCCGGCCCTGGTGGACGAGGGTATGGCGGCAATCTCGCCAGGCGCCCACTGCGATGACGGTCATCTGTACCAGGCCGAGGAGCTGCTCCGGGCCACCGGGCGGGTCGTCCGGGTGCCGGAGAAGCAGTTGGACGCGGTGACGGCCATCTCCGGATCCGGGCCGGCGTACGTGTTCTACGTCGTGGAGGCGATGATCGAGGCGGGCGTCCATTTGGGCCTGCCGCGAGCCACGGCGACCGAGATGGTCGTCCAGACGCTTGTCGGGTCGGCGAAGCTGCTGCGTGAGACGGGCGAGCATCCGACCGTGCTGCGCGAGCGGGTGACCTCGCCGGGCGGGACGACGGCAGCGGCGGTGCGGCGTCTGGAGGAGGGCCGCGTGCGCGCCGACTTCCTGGCCGCGATCGAGGCGGCGCGGGACCGGTCTCGCGCGCTGGCCTCCGGCGCGGGCTAGGTCACCGGGGCGGGCCGGCGTCGATACGGCGGCGAACTGCGTCCCACGGCTCGTCAGGGCTGCGCGGGCCGTCGATGGCCCAGGTCACGCCGGCTTGGGCGAGCTCAGCGGTCGTGACGCCGTCCGACAGGACGCCGAGCACATCGAACTCGTCGGGCGGCTGCAACTCGTCGACCAGCCGCTTGAGCTCGGATGGACCAGGTGAGCCGGCCGCGCCCGCACGCAGCGGGAAGATGCCGTCCCAGCGCCGGGCCCTCCCGACCGGCCGACGATTCGGCAGTGTGGCAGCAACCCAGATGGGCGGCCGGGGACGCTGGACGGACCCCGGTTCGAGCTGCGCATGCACCTGGTAGTGCTCGCCTTCGTGATCGACCCGATCACCCCGCAGGAACGAGTCGAGCAGCGGCAGCGCTTCGTCCAGCATCGCGGCGCGGATACGCGCGGCCATCGGCTCTCCGAAAGCGCCGTACTCGGCGTCGGCCGGGATGCCGAGCCCCACGCCGAGGACCGCACGGCCGCCGCTGAGGTGGTCGAGCGTGCACACCTCCTTGGCCAGCTTCCATGGCCGGCGGCGGGCCACCGGCGTCACGAGCGTGCCGAGGCGGACCCTCCGCGTCCGCAAGGCGATTGCGCCCAGCGCAACCCAGGGGTCGACGCCGGGGAGCGCATGGATGTGGTCCCACAGGAAGAAGCCGTCCCACCCCGCTCGGTCGGCCGCCGCGGCGAACTCGACCAGTGTGGCCGGGTCGCCCACGTTGGGCATGCTCAGGCCGATGCGCATACGCACTTCCTACCGCACGCCACCGACACAGCTGGGTGTCCGCGCCCCCGTGCACAGTGCAAACCAACCGCAACGAGCTTCGTGAGCTAGGGTCGAGCAGCATGGATGAGCCAGTGCACGTGGTGTGGGACGGTGCGCTGACGCAGTACGACTTTGGTCACGGCCATCCGCTGAATCCGGTCCGTCTCGACCTCACCATGCGGCTTGCTCGGTCTCTCGGCGTCCTGGACGAAAAGCAGGTCCGGATCGCGTCGCCACCGATGGCCGAGGACGAGCTGCTGACCACGTTCCACACGCCCGACTACGTGGCCGCCGTCCGCCGGTGCGCCACGCAGCCGGGAAGCTTCGACCTGGCGCATGGCCTCGGCACCGAGGACAACCCGTGCTTCCCCGCTATGCACGACGCGAGCGCACGGGTCGCGGGCGGGACGGTGGACGCCGCGCTCGCCGTGTGGGAAGGCCGGTCCCGCCACGGTGTGAACATCACCGGTGGCCTGCACCACGCGATGGCCGGCAACGCTTCCGGCTTCTGCGTGTACAACGACGTCGCCATCGGCATCAAGGCCCTGCTGCAGGCGGGAGCTCAGCGCGTGGCCTACGTCGATGTCGACGTTCACCACGGCGACGGCGTCCAGGCGGCGTTCTACGACGACCCGAGAGTGCTGACGATCAGCCTCCACGAGAGCCCGCGCACCCTCTTTCCCGGCACCGGCTTCCCCGAGGAGACAGGAGGCAAGGACGCCGAGGGCTCGGCCGTCAACGTGGCGCTGCCGCCCGGCACGACCGATGCCGGTTGGTTGCGCGCGTTCCACGCCGTCGTGCCACCGTTGCTCCGGGCATGGGAACCCCAGGTTCTCGTCACCCAGCACGGCTGCGACACCCACGTGGAGGATCCGCTCGCGCACCTAGCCCTCACCGTTGACGGCCAGCGGGCCTCGTACGCCGCCATGCACCGCCTCGCGCATGAGCTCTGTGACGGCCGTTGGGTTGCCACCGGGGGCGGCGGGTACGCGCTTGCTGACGTGGTACCAAGGGCGTGGACGCACCTACTGGCCGAAGCGGTCGGCAAGAACGTCGATCCGGCGACCGATACGCCGGCCGACTGGCGAGGCTACGTGGCAAAGCTCCTCGGCCGGCCCGCACCGATGCGGATGACCGACGGCGGAGATACGGACTACGACGACTGGACGAATGGCTATGACCCGGCGGACTGGCTGGATCGCGCTGTCACGGCGACCCGCAAAGCGGTGTTCCCGCTTCACGGGCTTGATCCAAATTGGTGATCTCTATTCCCTGCAGTCACATCCGCCACTACGATGTCAAGTAACCGGGCAGCCAGCCCGGCGCGGAGGGTCGGGGCGATGAGCGAACAAAAGGACGGACCAACCCAGTTCGATGGGGCGTTGGGTGAGATGCGCTTTCTCACGGTCGCAGAAGTGGCCGAGGCGATGCGCGTCTCGAAGATGACCGTCTACCGGCTGGTTCATGCCGGCACACTGCCGGCTATCCAGGTAGGCCGGTCATTCCGGATTCCGGAACGGGCCGTCCAGGACTACCTCCGACACTCCTACGTACAGGGCTACCAGGCCGGCTGACCCGAGCACCCGCGTCGACCAGGTACCCTGGTTCCTGGAACGCGCGGGCATCCGCCCGCGTTGTTGGTGCTCGTGGGCCGTCCTGCCCAGCGAGCTGTTGGACGGTCATACGACACAAGTGAGGTTGCCCTGTGGGCTCTGTGATCAAGAAGCGCCGGAAGCGGATGGCGAAGAAGAAGCACCGCAAGCTGCTTCGCAAGACGCGCGTCCAGCGACGCCGCCTCGGTAAGTAAACCCCTTCGCGGGGATGGGAGGCGAGCAGTGTCCCGGATTGTCTTGGTCACTGGCGTCGCGCGGTACCTCGGCGCCCAGTTCGCCAAGCTGATCAGCAACGACCCAGCGGTCGACCGGGTCGTCGGCATCGACGTCATCCCGCCGTCGTTC
>JASLBX010000448.1 GCA_030146385.1 Jiangellaceae bacterium
GGCGCGATCGCGGTTGGCCAGCGCGTCGGCGCTGCCGTCAAGCAACTCGGCGAGGGTGTCAAGAAGCGGGTCGAGCTCCCGCCGCGCCGCCGACACCGGATTTACCGGCAGGAGCAGCACCGTGACCGCGAAGCCCACGAGACCGCCAATGGTCGCGTCGATGAAGCGGTCGAGATTCACCGCCGCGCCGTCGGACGGTGGGACAAGCGTCACAACAAGGACGGCCGACGCGGCGGCTTGTGTCACGATGACCGCCCCGCCGCCAAGGAAGATCGCCGCGATCATGGCCAGTGCCACGACGGCCGCGATCTGCGGGACGCCGGTTCCGATCACGCCGATCAACAGGTCGCCGACCAGCACGCCCAGGGCCACACCCGCGACCAGCTCGATCACTCGCCGCAGCCGCTGTCCGAGCCCAACACCAACGGTGATCAGGGCGGCAATGGGGGCAAAGAACGGCCGCTCGTGATCGATCGGCGGGCTGGTAGCCACCCACCAGGCCAGCGCAGCGGCTAACGCCGCCTGGGCGATCGGCAACGCGGTGAGCCGAACCCGCCGCAACCGGTCTCTGGCACCGTCCGATGGCCGCACTGCCTCCAGAGCTTCGGCTGCCCGGCTGGGCAGGTTGGAATCGCTCGAGGCTGCGGCCACGCTCCCGATGCTAAGGCCAGCGAATGCAGTGACAGTCCGAATCGTGGCTCGTCGTCAGAGGTACAGGCCGGTCTGCCCGTCGGCGAGCCGCTCGGACGCGACCGCATGCAGGTCGCGCTCGCGCAGCAGCACATAGTTGTCGCCGCGCACCTCGACCTCGGCACGATCGTCCGGATCGAACAGGACGCGATCACCCGTCTCGACGGTACGGACGTTACCGCCCACGGCGACGACGCGAGCCCAGGCCAGCCGCCTGCCCATGGTGGCAGTCGCGGGGATCACGATTCCCGCGCTGGAGCGGCGTTCGGCCTCCTCACTGTCCAGGGACACGAGCAACCGGTCGTGCAGCATCCGGATAGCCAGCTTGTCGTCGTCAGACCTCACGTCCTGAGAGTACGGCGCAAGGCAGGATTCCAGCCAATCGCTACCGGCGGCGCGAGCGCCAAATAAGGAAGGCGGCACCGACGAGCGCGCCCACCACGGCGCCAACCACCTCAGCGCGGGGACGGCCGTCCGGCCCGGTCACCAGGTTCTTGGCGCTGGACGCCCCGCTCTTGGCGACCCGCGCCGGGCTCAGCCGGTTGACGAGCTCGTCCACGTTGGCCGCGAGCCGGTCCGTCGTTGCGTTGATGTCGGCTTCGATCTCGGCTGCGGACCGGCGCTTGGCGCCGTCATTCTTCTCTTCCTTGCCGTCCTTGCGGCCCTTGCCGTCCGTATCGCGCGGAGCGGGCGCCGGGCGCTCGTACTGCTCCGACCCGGGAACCGGCTGCCGAGCCGTCGGCAACACCGGTTCGGCCGCCGGCCCGGTGCGGTTGGTTGTGGCCACCGTGCCCCTCCTTCGTCCGTTCCCCACGGTACCGATCACCGGCCGGTCGCGCAGCCGGAAGGGCTCACGCCGAGCCGGCCGGCCGCACCTGGAAGCCGAACGGCAACTCAAGGCGGTTCCGGCGCAGCAGCTCCTCGTCGGAGAGGACGCCCGCCGTGGGACCGTCTGCGACGATCGAGCCACCGGAGAGGACGACCGAGCGCTCGCACAACTCCAGCGCGTACGGCAGATCGTGAGTGACGAGCAGGAGCGTCACTTCCAGACTGCGCAGGACGTCCGCCAGCTCACGGCGGCTGGCCGGGTCGAGGTTGCTGGTCGGCTCGTCGAGGACGAGGATCTCCGGGCGCATGGCGAGCACCGTCGCGACGGCCACCCGGCGGCGCTGGCCGAACGAGAGGTGATGCGGTGGGCGGTCGGCGACGTCGGCCATGCCGACCGCCTCGAGCGCCTCAATGACCCGGTCGTCCAGCTCGGTGCCACGCAGGCCCACGTTGGCCGGCCCGAAGGCGACGTCGTCGCGAACAGTGGGCATGAACAGCTGGTCGTCCGGGTCCTGGAACACGATGCCCACCCGGCGGCGGATCTCGCGGAGCGCGTCACGGTCGTCCGGACGGACGTCCAGCCCGGCGACTCTGATGGTCCCGGTGCCGCCGTGCAGGATCCCGTTGAGGTGCAGGACGAAGGTCGTCTTCCCGGCGCCGTTCGGGCCGAGCAGCGCGACCCGCTCGCCGCGCTGGACGGTCAGGTCCATGCCGAAGAGCGCCTGGTGACCGTCGGGGTACGCGTAGGCGAGCCCCCGGACGTCCAGCGAGGGCATCACGCCAGCCACCCACTCGCGACGGCCACGACGGCCGCGGTGAGGGGCAGGGCGACCACCATTGCCCACGCGCCCCTCGACACCGCAGCGTGGTCGACCAACGGCATCGCGCCGGTGTATCCCCGGGAAAGCATGGCCAGGTGCACGCGCTCGCCGCGCTCGTACGACCGGATGAAGAGGGCGCCGGCACTCCGCGCGACCACGCGAAAGTGACCGAGATGGCGGCCCTCGAAGCCGCGCGACTCGCGGGCGATGCGCATCCGCTGCATGTCGCTGACGACCACGTCCGCGTAGCGCACCATGAACGCCGCGATCTCGACGAGACGTGCGGGCAGCCGGAGCCGCTGCAACCCGAGCAGCAAGGCGCGGGCGTCCGTAGTTGCGGCCAGCAGGATCGCCGCGACCACGCCGAGCGTGCCCTTGGCCAGGATGTTCCAGCCGGCGAGCAGGCCGTCCTCGCTGAGCGACAGGCCGAGGACGTCCACCCGCGGGCCGGTCGAGATCAGCGGTAGGAGCAGCGCGAACACCACGAACGGCACCTCGACCACCATTCGCGTGACGATGAACCTGAACGGTACGGCGGCGGCGACCGCGATCACTGTGAGAAGTGCCGCGTACCCGGCGAACGCCAAGAAGCGCTCCCGGGGTGAGGCGACCACCACCAACATGAAGCCCACCAGCGCGAGCACCTTCGCGTGCGCCGGCAGGCGGTGGATCATCGAGTCGCCGTGCCGGTACAGCAGGTGCGAGTGGGCGCTGCTCATGTCGTGACGTTCTGCTCGCGCTCCGACCGGCGCCGGACGAAGCGGAACAGGGCGAGGCCAATCCCGACCGTGACGGCCACGCCGAGGAGTCCGGCGATGCCCACGGGTATGCCGCCGATCTCGCCGTAGTCGGCGAGCGAGAAGTTGCCGAAGATGTGGACGCGCGCGGAGTCGGCGAAGCCTTCGCTCTCCGCGACCCGCTCGAGCCCGTCCGGGCTGCCACTGGTCAGCAAGCTGAGTACGCCGGCGACGAGCGCCGTGGTGACGGCGCCTGCGATCAGCAGGCCGCGCAGGCTGATTCGCGTGGTGGCCCGTGTGCTCTCCGGCGTGCCGGCCGGTGCCGGGATCAGCGTCCCGTCGGCCTGCCGCAACTGCAGCGCCGGCCGCAGGCCCCGCGCGGCGTACACGAGATCGGGACGTACCGCGACGACCGCGCTCACGGTCAGGCCGGTGATGACGGCCTCCCCTATGCCGATCAGCAGGTGCCAGCCGAGCATCGTCCCGAGCATCGGGCCGAACGGGAGGCTCGCCTCGCCGCCAATGGCGAAAAGGACGACGAACACCGCCGCGGCGGCCGGAACCGACGCGAATGCTCCGAGGGTAGCGGCGGGGACGACCGAGGCTGACCGCTTCGGCAGGACGGCCAGCACGGCTCTGGCGACCAGCCAGCCGACGGCCACGGTGGTGATCCCGATGAGCGTGGTATTCGTGCCGAGTGCGGTCAGGCCCCCGTCGGCGAACAGCAGCGACTGCACCATGAGGACCACTGAAAGGACGAGCACCCCCGTCCACGGCCCGACCAGGACGGCGGCCAGCGCGCCCCCCATCAAGTGGCCGCTCGTCCCCACGCCCACCGGGAAGTTGATCATTTGGCCGGCGAACACAAAGGCCGCCGTCAGCCCGGCGAGCGGCGCAGTGCGCTCGTCCAGCTCCTCCTGCGCCTTGCGTAGCGCCACGGCGATGCCGGTAGCGGCGACGGCGCCGGTGGCCACAGAGGTCGGGGCGTTCAGGAACCCGTCGGGCACGTGCATGTCGGGGACGGCCTCTCGTCTCGTCTGTCGGCTCCACTCCATCCTAATTGCAACTAGTTCGCAATAACCAGACCGTCGCGGGTGGGCAGCCAGCCCGAGCTCGCGGGTACGGTAAGGCGCGTGACTCGACTCTCCCCTGGCGACGTAGCGCCCGATTTCACGCTGCCCGATACTGACGGCAAACCGGTCAGCCTGTCCTCCTACCGGGGCACGCGAACGATCGTGTACTTCTATCCGGCGGCGATGACTCCCGGCTGCACCACGCAGGCGTGCGATTTCCGCGACAACCTGTCCGCGTTGAACGCGGCCGGCGTATCCGTGCTCGGCGTCTCTCCCGATTCGCCCGAGCAGCTGGCGAAATTCCGCGAGCGGGACGGGCTGACGTTCCCGCTGCTGGCCGACGAGGACAAGTCCGTGCTGCTCGCCTACGGTGCGTACGGCGAGAAGAAGCTCTACGGCAAGGTGGTCGAAGGCGTCATCCGATCGACCTTCCTGATCGCGCCGGACGGCAGCATCGAGAAGGCGATGTACAACGTCAAGGCCACCGGCCACGTCGCCAAGCTCCGCCGCGACCTCGGGATCGACTAGGGACGCTCCGCCAGAGCAGGAGCGCCGACCAGGCTCGCGGCCGTGGTGACGGTAGCTCGGGCCCAAGATCCTCGTTCGACAGGAGTAATGGCGATTTCTGCCTGGCAAATCGGACGTATCGGCGCGGTTCTCCTGTCGAACGACGATCTTGGCCTGGGAGCAATCGAGCGACGTTCAAGCGACTGGCTGGAGTGCCGGCTCTTCGTTGCCTGGCCAGCGATGCCGTACCATGACTCAAGCCTCGCGGGAGTGGCGTAATTGGCAGGCGCGCGACGTTTAGGTCGTCGTGTCTTCGGACGTGCGGGTTCGAGTCCCGCCTCCCGCACCAAGTGATCAGTCGGTGAGGTCGTCGAGGGCGGCCAGGTCGGCGGCAGTGGGCTCCCAGGCGACGGCGCCGACGTTGTCCGCCACTTGCTCTGGACGAGTGGCTCCGGCGATCACCGACGCGACCGCAGGTTGGGCCGCCAGCCCACCGATAGCGACTTCCAGGATGCTCAGACCGCGCTCGGCCGCGAAGCGCTCCAGCATCTCTATCCGGTCGAAGTCGGCCTCCTCCAGCACGCCACGGCGGGACGCGAGCCGGGTACCCGCAGGCGCCTGCTCGCCGCGCCGGTACTTACCCGTCAGCAGGCCGTACTCCAGCGGGTAGTACGGCAGGATCCCGACTCCTATGTGCTCGCAGGCCGGGACAAGCTCGTCCTCGACAGCCCGGTCGTACAGCGAGTACTTGTTCTGAGCGCTGATGAACCGCTCGTAGCCCGAGGAACGTGCCACCCAGTCGGCGTCCACGACCTGCCAGCCGTCGAAGTTCGACGATCCGATGTAGCGGACCTTGCCTTCGGTGACCAGCTCGTCCAACGCGGCGAGCGTCTCCTCGATCGGCGTGACGAGATCGGGACGGTGGAGCTGATAGAGGTCGATCCAGTCCGTGTCCAGCCGGCGCAGGCTGGCCTCGAC
>JASLBX010000202.1 GCA_030146385.1 Jiangellaceae bacterium
CGGCGTGTAGGCCCTACCCCAAGCCAAACCGGCCACCAAAAGCAAAAATATACCCGCGTAACGCACCACCAAACCCCGGTTACCCAAACACAAGGAGACCCGACCCTAACAACAACATACCCGGCGGGACGAGCAGCAGGTGGCGCTGGTCGAGGCGTATGCCAAGGAGCAGGGCATCTGGCACGACCCGGAGGCCGAGCCGGAGTACTCCGAGTACCTTGAGCTCGACCTGTCGACTGTCGTGCCCAGCATCGCCGGGCCCAAGCGCCCGCAGGACCGGGTGGCGCTCACCGACGCGAAGGCGGCGTTCCGGACGGCGCTGCGCGACTACGTGGACCACGACGGGCACGCCCCGCATTCGGAGGTCGACGAGGCGGTCGAGGAGACGTTCCCCGCGTCCGACCCCGCATCGCACGAGCCGGGCAACGGCGGCGAGGAGCCCGCCGAGCTGGTCAGTGCTGCCGCTGGTGCGGAGGGACGTCCGTCCACGCCGATCCGGGTGACGCTGGACGACGGGACCGAGTGCGAGATCGACCACGGTGCGGTCGTGATCTCGGCCATCACCAGCTGCACGAACACCTCGAACCCGAGCGTTATGGTCGGGGCGGCGCTGCTGGCCAAGAAGGCGGTCGAACGAGGCCTGTCCCGCAAGCCATGGGTGAAGACCACGCTGGCGCCTGGCTCGAAGGTGGTCATGGACTACTACGAGCGGGCCGGTCTGACCCCGTACCTGGAGAAGCTGGGCTTCCACCTTGTCGGGTACGGGTGCACCACCTGCATCGGCAACTCCGGTCCGCTGCCCGAGGCGGTGTCCGCTGCCGTTTACGAGCATGACCTGTCCGTGGTGTCCGTGTTGTCCGGCAACCGGAACTTCGAGGGTCGGATCAACCCGGACGTGAAGATGAACTATCTGGCCTCGCCGCCGCTGGTGGTCGCGTATGCGCTCGCCGGCACGATGGACATGGACATCGTCACCGAGCCGCTGGGCACCGACGCCACCGGCCAGTCGGTGTACCTGCATGACATCTGGCCGTCGCCGCAGGAGATCGAGGAAGTCGTCGACTCGGCGATCGCGAGCGAGATGTTCACCCGCGACTACGCCGACGTCTTCGCCGGTGACGAGACGTGGCGCTCGCTGTCCACTCCGGAGGGCGACATCTTCGAGTGGGATCCCGAATCGACGTACGTCCGCAGGCCGCCGTACTTCGAGGGAATGTCGGCCGATCCCGAACCGGTCAGCAATATCGAGCGTGCCGCCGTGTTGGCTATGCTCGGCGACTCGGTGACGACCGACCACATCAGCCCGGCCGGCGCGATCAAGGTCGACTCGCCGGCGGGGGAGTACCTGAGGTCGCACGGCGTCGAGCGGCGCGACTTCAACTCGTACGGGTCACGGCGAGGGAACCACGAGGTCATGATCCGCGGGACGTTCGCCAACATCCGGCTGCGCAACCAGCTCGCTCCTGGCACTGAAGGCGGGTTCACCCGCGACTTCACGCAACCGGACGGCCCCGTGACGACGATCTACGACGCCTCGGTCGCGTACGCCGAGGCCGGGACGCCGCTGGTCGTGCTGGCCGGCAAGGAGTACGGCTCGGGGTCGTCCCGCGACTGGGCGGCGAAGGGGACGGCGCTGCTCGGAGTCCGGGCGGTCATCGCGGAGTCGTACGAGCGGATCCACCGGTCGAACCTGATCGGCATGGGCGTGCTGCCACTGCAGTTCCCGGAAGGCCAGAACGCCGAGTCGCTGGGACTCACCGGCGAGGAGACGTTCGACGTCGCCGGAGTCACCGCGCTCAACGACGGGACGACGCCCCAAACCGTGGCCGTGACGGCGACGCGTCCGGACGGGTCGAGGGTCGAGTTCGACGCTCTCCTACGGATCGACACTCCCGGTGAGGCCTCGTACTACCGGCACGGCGGCATCATGCAGTTCGTCATGCGCCACCTGCTCGCCTCGTGACGTTCGATCACGTTCAGCAGCCGTAGCCCTGCCGTACCAGGCGCGTGCGGGTGGTACGGCACCGGCGCGCCTGGTGGGCGGCCCACTAATCGCGGGGCGGCTCGTCCTCGGTCTCGATGGGCGGAGGTGGCGTGCCGGGCTCGGGTTGGGGGCCCGGATCACGCCCCGGCCCCGGCCCTGGCTCGGGCTCACGCTCCGGTCCTGGATCCGGCGCTGGGGCGGGGCCCGGTGCCGGAGCCGGCGTGGGTCCCGGCGTGGGCATCGGGTCCGGGCCCGGGGGAGGTGCCGGCTCGGGCCCAGGTGCAGGCGGTGGTCCCGGCTCGGGGGTGGGCTCGGGCGGAGGCTCGACGCCCTCCAACCGTCGTTCGGTCTCCCACGGTTCAGGACGCGGCTCTTCGGCGAAGCGCGGCTCTTCGGCGAAGCGTGGCTCTTCGGCGAAGCGTGGCTCGTCCGCGACGGGCGGAGTTTCGGTGCCCAGCGGATCGAACTGGGGCTCCGGCTCGGCCGCACGCGGATCGGCACGTGGCTCGGTGGCGGGCGGTCCCCCAGCCGGCCCGCCAGGCGGCTCAGCCGTGGGCGAATCGGCGGCCAACGGCTCGGGTGCCGGAGGTGGTGCCTGCCGGACGTTCCCGGCGGCGGGGCCGGACGGTGCCGCGCCCATGGTTGTCGTGTCGGCCGTCGAGCCACCCGCTTTGCGGTCTCCCACGCTGACGGGCTCGCGCTCTTCGACTTCTGGAGCCGGACGTCCCCCCATGCTGACGACGCCGACGAGCATGATGATCAGGCCGGCTATCGCGACCCAGACACCGGCCCGGAGATCGCCGATTGCGAAGTTGGCGGCGGCGTTGATCTCATGGACGACGAGCAGCACCAGGGTGGCCAGGCCGATAAGCCAGCCAACGGCGAGGACGACCCGCGAGCGAAGGAGAACGCCGATCACAGCCACAAAGGTGACGATGGCCAGCGGCAACGCCACGGACGTCCAGTACGACGACGCCTGTTCGGTGACGCCGGACTCGAACAGCCGGTCGATCGGCGCCGATTGCGGCGTCCGGTCGGAGAACCAGCTCAGGTATGCACTAGCGGTGACGCCCACGGCTCCGAGGAGCGCGAGAAAGGCGCCCGCAACGCGTTGAGCTGTCATGGTGATCTCCTCCTCAACGGCACTGACCACCCACCAGTAGCCGTGCGACGCCGGTTCGGCATCTAGACTGTCTCAGCAGTTGGTATACCCGCTTTTGGGCGAGATCACCTGGGAGGCGAGACGGTTGGGTGTGCTCGAAGGCGTCCAGAGCCCTCGTGATCTTCGTGGCCTGTCGAGCGACGAACTCACCGCGCTTGCCGCAGAGATCCGCGACGTGCTCGTCCGGACGACCGCGCAGACGAGCGGGCATCTCGGGCCGAACCTCGGCGCCGTGGAGCTGACCATCGCGCTCCACCGGGTGTTCGACTCGCCGCACGACCCGGTGATCTTCGACACCGGCCACCAGGCGTACGTCCACAAGCTCCTGACCGGGCGGTACGGTCGATTCGGCACGCTTCGCCAGGAAGGCGGCCTTTCCGGCTACCCGAGCCGGGCCGAGAGCGAGCACGACTGGGTCGAGAACTCCCATGCCTCGACGGCGCTGTCCTACGCGGACGGCATGGCCAAGGCGTTCGCGGTGCGCGGTGAACGCGACCGCACGGTGGTGGCGTTCGTCGGCGACGGTGCGCTCACCGGCGGCATGGCCTGGGAGGCGCTGAACAACATCGCGACCGGCATGCAGCGACCGGTGGTCATCCTGGTCAACGACAACGGCCGGTCGTACGCGCCGACAGTGGGTGGGCTCGCGAACCACCTGGCCGGGCTGCGCACCAACCCGCGGTACGAGCAGGCTCTCGAGCTGATCAAGTGGTCGCTCGGGCGCACGCCGATGGTCGGCGAGCCGCTGTACGACGCGCTGCACGGCATCAAGAAGGGCCTGAAGGACATCCTGTCGCCGCAGGGCATGTTCGAGGATCTCGGCCTCAAGTACGTCGGGCCGGTCGACGGGCACGACCGCGAGGCCGTCGAGCAGGCGCTCCAGCGCGCCAAGCGGTTCCGCGGCCCGGTCATCGTGCACTGCATAACCCAAAAGGGCTTCGGGTACGACGCCGCCGTGAACGACGAAATCGATCACTGGCATCAAGTGAAGGCGTTTGACCCCGACACCGGCGCGCTGGTGGCCAACCCCGAACGGACCTGGACCGACGTGTTCAGTGACGCGCTGGTCGCGGCGGGCCGGCGGCGTCCCGACGTCGTGGCGATCACCGCGGCGATGCTGGGCCCGACCGGCCTGGACAAGTTCGCGGCGGCCTATCCCGACCGGTGCTTCGACGTCGGCATCGCCGAGCAGCACGCGGCCACGTCGGCGGCGGGCATGGCGATGGCCGGCCTGCATCCGGTCGTCGCGGTGTATGCGACCTTCTTGAACCGCGCGTTCGACCAGGTGCTCATGGACTGCGCGCTGCACCGCTGTGGAGTGACGTTCGTCCTGGACCGGGCCGGGGTAACCGGCGACGACGGTCCGTCCCACAACGGCATGTGGGACATGTCGATCCTGCAGGTGGTGCCTGGGCTGCGGCTGGCCGCACCGCGGGATGCCTCCCGGCTGGTCGAACTGCTGGGCGAGGCGCTGGACATCCCCGACGCACCCACCGTCGTCCGGTTCCCGAAGGGACCGGTGGAGCAGGACGTGCCCGCCATCGACCGGGTTGGGGGCTGCGACGTCCTGGCTGGCTCGGCAGAGCGGGACGTCCTGCTGGTCGCTGTCGGCGCGATGGGCGCTGCTGGCGTGGACGCAGCCGAGCGGCTCGCCGCGCAGGGAGTCGGTGTGACGGTCATCGACCCCCGGTGGGTGAAGCCGGTGGACGATGCCCTCGTCGGCCTGGCCCGCGACTACCGCCTGGTCGTCACCGTTGAGGACAACGGTCGCGTCGGAGGCGTCGGAGCGGCGATCGCGCAGGCGCTCCGCGACGCCGGTGTGACCACGCCGGTGCGCGACTACGGGATCCCGCAGCGGTTCCTCGACCACGCAAAGCGGCCGAAGATCCTCAATGAAGTGGGCCTGACCGGCCAGAATCTGGCCCGCGAGATCGCTGGAATCGTGGCTGCTCTCGACACCCACGCGCCGCACCAGATCGTGATCGACGGCCGCTAGACGGGTACGGTTCCCTGGTGAAGATCCCCGAGCGGATGCGTGAGCTTGGCGTCCCGGCTTGGCTGGTCCGGTGGGCGGTCATTTCGCTGTGTGTCATCGTCATCGGCGTGTTGATCATCTCGCTCATCATGATCGCGCTGCGGGTGCGTTTCATCTCGATCGCCATCCTGATCGGTTTCGCGGAGGTCTCACTGCTCTGGCCGCTGGTCAAGTGGCTGCGCGAGCGCCGCGTCCCGCAAGTCCTCGCCGCCATTATGTGCGTCGTTGGATTCCTGTCCTTCTTCGCGCTGCTGCTGGTCTTCGTCGTGGCCGAGGTGATCAGGGCGACCCCTCGGATCGCGGACGAGGTCGTGGGGGCGTTCGACGAGACCATGGAGTGGTTGCGCACCGGCCCGTTCGGTGTCGACGACCAGATGGTGCAGGACCTGTTTGACGACATCCAGCAGTTCGTCAGCAACTCCATCAGCAACATTGCCGGCACCGTCGCAACCGGGCTGGGCGTCCTGACGAACCTGATCACCATGGTCCTCATCGCGACATTCTTCGCGATCTTCGCGCTGGCGAGCGGCGACAAGCTCTGGAAGCAGTTCACCGGCATCCTGGCTCCCGACCACCGGCTGCCTGCAACGGCGGCGTTCCGGTCGGCGATGCGCACTACCGGGGCGTGGTTCTACGCCTCGGTCGTCACTGGGCTCGTGGACGGCATGCTGATCGGCTTTGGGCTCTGGATCCTGGGTGTGCCGCTGGCGGTGGCCATCGGTGCCCTGACCTTCCTGCTGGCCTTCATCCCGTTGCTGGGTGCCACGATCGCCGGTGCGGTGGCGATCGCCGTGGCGTTCTTCTCAGGTGGTCTCAGTACGGCGATCTGGGCATTGATCATTGTGCTCGTCGTCCAGCAGCTCGAGGGCAACGTCCTGGCGCCGCTGCTGATGGCCCGCGCGGTGAGCTTCCACCCGCTGATCATTCTGGTGCTGACGACGACCGCTGCCACGCTGTTCGGCATGCCCGGGCTGTTCCTGGCCGTGCCGGTGACCGGAGCGATCGTCGCCGCCATTTCCGGGTACCGGCGGTACAGCCCCGAGCACGAAGAGGTCGGGTTGGCCCCGCCGGAGGTCGTCCCGGAGCGGAAGGACCTGGAACCCGCGACGCACGGCGCGGGTAAGGCGGGCACCCGCGGTTCGGACACCAGCGGCTGATTCGCTCACATCCCGCGCGACGCCCCACTAGGCCAGTCGGTGCCGTACCACCCGCACGCGCCTGGTACGGCACGCACAGGCATGCTGAACGTGGTCAACCGGCGACGCTGGCGACGCCGCGGGGGAGGAAGCGGGAGCCTGTCACCTTCTCGCTGACGCCCGTACGGTCCAGGTACGGGGTGATGCCGCCGAGGTGGAACGGCCAGCCGGCGCCGAGCAGCAGACACAGGTCGACGTCCTGGACCTCGGCGACCACGCCCTCGTCCAGCATCAGCCGGATCTCCTCGGCGACGGCCGCCAGGGCCCCCTCGCGGACCTCCTCCTCGGTCAGGACGGTGTCGCCCTGCTCGAACAGCGCGGCGGTGTCCTCGGCCAGGTACGGCTGGCCCTGCTCGTTCCACGACCAGATTCCCGGCTTGCCCGCTTCGACCAGCCGGCGCAGGTTGTCCGACACGGTGAACCGGTCCGGGAAGGCCTGGTGCATGGTCTCCGCCACATGCAGCGCCACCGCCGGGCCGACGAGTTGCAGCAGGACGAACGGCGACATCGGAAGCCCGAGCGGGGCCAGCGCGCGGTCGGCCACCTCGATCGGCGTCCCCTCGTCCGCTGCGCGGGTGACCGATCCCATCAGCCGGGTCAGGATCCGGTTGACGACGAAGCCGGGCGCGTCCTTCACCAGGACGCAGGACTTCTTCAGCGTCTTGCCGACCGCGAATGCCGTGGCGAGTGTTGCGTCGTCGGTGCGCTCAGCGCGGATGATCTCGAGCAGCGGCAGCAGTGCGACCGGGTTGAAGAAGTGGAACCCGACGACGCGCTCGGGATTGGCCAGCTCGGCGGCCATCTCGGTGACCGAGAGCGACGACGTATTGGTCGCGAGCACGCACTCGGGGGAGACGATGGCCTCCAGCTCGGCGAAGACCTGCTGCTTAATCTTCATCTCCTCGAAGACCGCCTCGAGGACGAAGTCGGCGTCGGCGAACACGGACTTGTCCGTCGAGCCGGTGACGAGGGCCTTGAGCCGGTTCGCCTTATCCTGCGAGATCCGGCCCTTGGCCAGCAGCTTGTCGACCTCGGCGTGCACGTACCCGACGCCCTTGTCCACCCGCTCCTGATCGAGATCGGTCATCACGACCGGCACCTCAAGGCGGCGGACGAACAGCAGCGCGAGCTGGCTGGCCATCAGCCCGGCGCCGACGAGGCCCACCTTGGTGACCTCGCGGGCAAGCGACTTGTCCGGCGCCCCGGCCGGTCGCTTGGCCCGCCGCTGCACCAGGTCGAACGCGTACACACCGGACCGAAACTCCTCGCTCATGATGAGCTCGGCCAGCACGTCATCCTCGGCGGCGAAGCCCTCCTCGCGGGTGCGCGTCCGAGCCGTGGAGATCAGCTCGAGCGCCAGGTAGGGGGCCGGTGCGACGCCGTGAACCTTTCCGTCCGCGGCCGCCCGCCCGTGGGCGACGGCGGCCTCCCAGGCGTCTTCCGACCGGTCGATCTCGCGGCGTTCGACGGTGACGTCCTCACGCACCACCTTGGCGGCCCAGGTCAGCGACTGCTCCAGGAAGTCGCCGCCGCCGAACGTCGCGTCCGCGATGCCCATCTGGGCCACCTGAGCGCCGCCGAGCATGCGGTTCTGGTTGAGCGCGTTCTCGACGATGACCTTCACCGCGCCGTCTGCGCCGATCAGGTTCGGTAGCAGCCACGCGCCACCCCAGCCCGGCACCAGCCCGAGGAAGGTCTCGGGGAATCCGATGCCCTGCGCGGTGTCCAGGACGGTGCGGTACGTGCAGTGCAGGGCGACCTCGAGTCCACCGCCGAGCGCGAGTCCGTTGATGAACGCGAACGTCGGCACCGGCGCGGCGCCGAGCCGGCCGAACACCCGGTGGCCGAGCCGCCCCATCTCTCGGGCCTGCGAGATATCGGTCACCAGCGCGACGCCCTTGAGATCCGCGCCGGCGGCGAGGATGAACGGCTTGCCGGTGAGGCAGACCGCCACGACGCCGGGCTCGCCGAACGCGGTGTCGAGCGCTCGATCGAGCTCGACCAGGCTGGCCGGGCCCATCGTGTTCGGCTTGGTGTGGTCGTGCCCGTTGTCGAGCGTGATCAGAGCCGCCTTGCCGGCGCCCAGGGGCAGGTCAATGAACCGGACGAAGGCCCGGGTGACGACCTCGTCGGGGTACGCGACAGTGAAGTCAGTGCTGGTCATCAGGCGGCCGCCTCCTCGACGTCGTCGGACTTGTAGGCGGAGTGCAGCGGGTTCTCCCACACGACGGTGCCGCCCATGCCGATGCCGACACACATCGTGGTGATGCCGTACCGGACCTCCGGGTGGTCGGCGAAGCCCTGCGCCAACTGGGCCATTAGCCGGACGCCGGAGGACGCGAGCGGATGTCCCAGCGCGATCGCGCCGCCGAACGGATTGATCCGGGGGTCGTCGTCGGCAATGCCGTAATGGTCCAGGAACGCGAGGACCTGCACGCCGAACGCCTCGTTGATCTCGATCAGGCCGATCTCGTCCATCGTCAGCCTGGCCTGGGCCAGCGCCTTCTCGGTGGCCGGGACGGGGCCGACACCCATTACCTCGGGCTCGACGCCGGCGAACGAGTACGACACCAGCCGCATCTTGGCAGGCAGTCCGAGTTCGGCGGCCGCATCGGCGGAGGCGAGCAGGCACGCCGTCGCGCCGTCATTGAGCCCTGCGGCGTTGCCCGCGGTCACGCGCCCGTGGGGACGGAACGGCGTCTTGAGGGTGGCGAGATCCTCGACGGTCGTTCCCGGCCGCGGCGGCTCGTCTGCGGTCGCGAGGCCCCAGCCCTGCTCAGAACTGTGGGTGGCCACGGGGACCAGGTGCGGCTGGATCTTGCCGTCGGCGTACGCCTTGGCCAGTTTGGCCTGGCTCGCCGCGGCGAACGCGTCCGCCCTTTCCTTGGTCAGGTGCGGGAACCGGTCATGCAGGTTCTCGGCCGTCTGGCCCATCACGAGCGCACTGGGGTCGACGAGCTTCTCGGCGATGATCCGCGGGTTGGGATCCACGCCCTCGCCCATCGGGTGGTGCCCCATGTGCTCGACCCCGCCGGCGACCACGACGTCGTACGCGCCGAAGGCGATGCCGGCGGCTGTTGAGGTGACGGCTGTCATCGCGCCGGCGCACATCCGGTCGATGGCGTAACCGGGCACGCTGCGCGGCAGGCCGGCGAGCAGGGCGGCCGTCCGTCCGATGGTCAGGCCCTGGTCGCCGATCTGGGTGGTCGCGGCGATGGCGACGTCGTCGACCCGCTCCGGCGGCAGGCTCGGATTGCGTCGCAGGAGCTCGCGGATGCACTTGATGACGAGATCGTCGGCCCGGGTCTCGTG
>JASLBX010000466.1 GCA_030146385.1 Jiangellaceae bacterium
CCACGAAGATCCCGACCATCGCCAGCACCAGGCCCGCGTGCACCATGATCCATTGTCCGTCGGGCGAACGGCGAAGTTGACCAAGTCGGGTGTCGCCGAGCGAACACGCGACAGGAACTTCAGTCGAATTTTTGGTTGAGTCTAGACCACGCCACGGTGAAGCGTATGCTCTGCGCTACAGGGTCAACCAGCCGCAGGGGTGCTGCCGTGATCTCGGCCCAAGGATGAGAAGGGCCGGGCGCCGAGGGGGGTTTGGCAATGGTGGGAGGGGTGTATCCTGCATCCCTGACGCCGTTCGCGGTGGGAGGAATTGCCAGAGCCGAGCATTGCGAATTGGCGATCGTGGTGCCGACGCGCAACGAAGCGGGGAACGTCGCCGAGCTGGTCCGCCGGGTCGCGGCCGCGACCCGGCCGTGGCGCGCGGAACTCGTCTTCGTCGACGACAGCGACGACGGAACACCGGATGAAGTACGCCGGGTGGCCGCCCAATCGATGATCCCGATCCGGTTGATCCACCGGCCCCCCGGCCAACGTCAGGGCGGCCTCGGCGGGGCCGTGGTCAAGGGACTGGACTCGACCACGGCGCCATGGGCGGTCGTCATGGACGGCGATCTGCAACACCCTCCGGAGGTCATCCCCGAACTCCTGGCCGTGGCGGTCAAGCGACGGGCAGACGTGGTCGTCGGCTCGCGTTACGTCGACAACGGGGAGTCCGGCGGTCTGGCGGGGCCCGACCGGCGCCTCATCTCGTCCGGTGCGACATGGGCGACGCGGGCAGCCTTTCCGCGTCGGCTGCACGCCGTGACCGACCCGATGAGCGGCTTCTTCGCCGTGCGTCTGGGTGCTATCGACGTGAAGGCACTGCAGCCAATCGGTTTCAAGATCCTGCTCGAAGTGCTGCTCCGCGGCCGGACGCTGCGCTACGCCGAAGTTGCATTCTCCTTCGGGACTCGATATGCGGGAGAGAGCAAGGCGTCACTGCGAGAGGGCGCCCGATACGTGGCCCACATCACGCGGCTGCGGCTCGCACCTCTGCTGACCCGTGACACGCGCGCCCGCCGCGGGCTGCTCTTCGGCCTTGTCGGTGGCAGCGGCATGGCGGTCAACCTGGCCCTGATGTGGTTGCTGGCCGACCCGGCCGCCCTGGGCATCAACTTGATGCTGGCGGCGGCGCTGGCCACGCAGGGCTCCACCACGTGGAACTTCCTGCTCAACGAGTCGTTCGTGTTCCGGGGGCGGAAGGCCATGCCGCTGTGGCAGCGGTACCTGGCCTTCCTCGCCATGAGCAACGTTGTGCTTCCCCTGCGACTGCCACTGCTGGCGTTCCTGGTTAGTGGCGTCGGGCTGCACTACTTGCCGGCCACGGCGTTGACATTGATCTTTCTTTTCCTGATCCGGTTCCAGGCCAGCGACCGGGCCATCTACCGGCCGCCGCTGCCCGCCGGGGCCGAGGTCACCCGCGACGGCCCGGTCAGGTTCGTGCACGAGCGGATCAAGCCGACGCCGCTGCTGCGGCCCCGGCGCACGCAGTCCGGAACGGGCTACCTGCCGCACCGCTACGACATCGCCGGCCTGATGACCGTGGCGTCGCAGATTAGGCTGCCGGAGCTGGAATTCTTCCGCGCCCCCTGGCTCGGTCGTGATCTCGACCTGGAGATCCGGGTCGGTAAGGTGGGCACCGGGCTGCGGCCACGCACCCAGATGACCATCTTCGAACGCCCCGCCGGTGCGCTGTACGAAGAGCACCTCGGCCAGCTCTCGGCCAACTTCGAGATCGAGCTGACCGAACGGCTCGACCTCGTGGTGACCCCCCTGCTTGCCCGATCCAACCACGTGCTCTATACGAACGTGATCGAGGCCCTCCTGCGCTTCGTTCTCGTCCGCCGCGGCTACGTGCTCCTGCACTCCGCCTGCATCGAGCTCAATGGGCAGGGCGCGATGCTCTCGGCGCGCACCGACACCGGAAAGACCGGCACCATCTTGCGGCTCCTCCGGGAGCAGGACGCACGCTTCCTGTCCGACGACATGACCATCCTCGACAAGCACGGTCACGCTTACTGCTACCCGAAGCCTCTCACCATCAGCCAGCACACACTGCGGGCGGTCGACCCCGGCGATGTGGCGAGGCTGGAGTGGTTCCTGCTCCGCATCCGCAGCTTCATCCATTCGAAGGAAGGACGCAGCTTCGCCATGCGGCTGGCGGACCACAACCTGCCGATCACGACTATCAATGCGATCACGCAGCTTCTCGTCCCCCCGCCGAAGTACCACGCCGACCGGCTGGTCCCCTGCGACGTCTGTCCCGACGTCCAGGTGCAGAACATGTTCATCATCGAGCGCGGTACGCCGTCGCTCTCCGAGGTGCCCGAAGCCCAGGCGCTGACCGAGTTGCTCGCCAACACCGAGGACGCGTACGGCTTCCCACCGTTCCGCTATTTCGCGCCGACGGTCGTCCTCGACGGCTGGGACCTCGACGACCTGCGCCGTCACGAACGCGAGACGCTGACGCAGGCGCTCGGCTCGATCCGAGTCCGGCGATTGGTATCCGACGACTTCTCGTGGGCCGACGAGATCCCCCTTCTCCTTCCCGAAGGAGCGCGCCCGGACCTGCGGCCGGATTGCGCTAGCGGCCACCCACAACAGCCCAATAGCCACAATGTCCTGGCCCGCCCCCGGGTGCCGCGCGTCACGGAAGTCACCCTCTCCCCGGATACCCCTTCATGACAGCACTGCGAGAAGTCCCGGGAGGTGAGCCGCGGCAGCGTTCCGCAGCGTCGCCGGAAGAACAGGGTGTCCGCATGCATCTCCGGTCCCGGCGCGAGAAGATCGTCGTCCGCTCGGGCCTGCTGGCCGTCCTCGGGCTGGCCGCCGGGCTGCGCCTGACCAACATCGGCGCCCTCGGCTTCAACAGCGACGAGGCGGTTTACGCCGGACAGGCCGCGGCCCTGGCCGACAACTCGCACTACACACCGTTCTTCCAGGTGTTCCGGGCTCACCCGGTGCTCGTGCAATCGATCTTGTCGTTGGTCTTCCGGAGTGGAGAGCATGACACGGCCGCTCGGTTGATCATGGTCGCGTTCGGAGTGGCCACCGTCGCGGTGGTCTACTTGCTCGGGAAGGAACTGTACGGCCCGCACGTGGGGCTGATAGCCGCGCTGCTCCTGGCCGCGATGCCCTACCACGTCATGGTCACCCGGCAGGTGCTACTCGACGGTCCCATGGTGCTGTTCGCGACGACGACCTTGCTGTTCATCGCCAAGTACGCCACCACCCACCGGGTCTCCTGGTTCGTCGCGGCGGGCGCCATGATGGGACTGTCCATGCTGGCCAAGGAGACCAGCGTCGTGATGGTCGGTGGGGTGTTCGTCTTTCTGGCGCTCACGCCATCGCTGAAAGCGCCCGTACGAGCCACCTTGGCCGGCGTGCTCGCCATGGTCGCCGTGTTCGCCGCGCATCCGGTCTCGATGTGGGCGGCCGGACACGAGGAGACCGGCAAGGCCTACCTGATCTGGCAGTTGCTGCGCCGGGCCAACCATAGCTCGGGCTTCTACTTCCAAACCGTGCCGGTCATCATGGGACTGGCCGTCCTGCTCATGGCAGCTCTCGGGCTTTGGTTCGGCCGTCACAACCGTTCGTGGCGGGACGTGCTCCTGCTGTCCTGGATTGCGATGCCGTTCGCCTACTTCCAGATCTGGCCGGTTAAGGGACTGCACTACCTCCTCCCGCTCGCTCCTCCCGTCGCTGTGCTCGCTGCGCGCGGGCTACTCGCAATCCCGGTCCCCCGGCGCCTGCGGAACCGCACGGTCATGGTGCGTGTCGCCGCGATCGCGCTGGTCGCCTTCAGCATCGCAGTCCCCGCGTGGCAGACGGTTCAGGCCACGCAGAACACAACGTTCCTGGCCGGCTCCGGAGGTCTACCCGGTGGCCGGGAGATGGGCCGGTGGATCGACGAGAACACCCCGGAAGGATCGGTCATCCTGACCCTGGGTCCGTCCATGGCG
>JASLBX010000479.1 GCA_030146385.1 Jiangellaceae bacterium
ATATGCGGATGACATCGGCGTCGTCCGCATGCCAGGCAGCCGAGGAGGCAATCGGATGGAAACCTGGATGTGGATTGTGATCGTGGTGGTCGTGGCTGCGCTGGCGGCGGGGCTGGCGTACGGCTTCGCTGTGCAGCGACGGTCATCCAAACTGAAGAAGCGGTTCGGTCCCGAGTACGACCGAGCCGTGGACGAGGCCGGCAGCCGGCATGAGGCCGAGAGCGAGCTTAGCGATATCGCCAAGCGTCGCGAGGAGTTGGAGATCAAGCCGCTGTCCGAGCGGGCGCGGCACGAGTACTCCACGGAATGGGAGCGGGTGCAGCGACAGTTCGTCGAAGAGCCCGCACAAGCCGTCGCGGCGGCCGACGACCTGATCGTGTCCGTCATGCGCGAGCGTGGGTACCCGGTGGACGAGTTCGACGAACGCACCGACTTCGTGGCCGCCGACTATCCGGACGTCGCCAGCCACTACCGGTCGGCGCATGCCATCCGAAGCCGTGGCGAGGACGCCTCGACCGAGGACTTCCGGCAGGCGTTCGTGCACTACCGGGCGCTGTTCGACGAGATGTTGCGCGATTCTGAGCGCTCGGACGACCGAGAGGATGCGGACCGCCACGACCGGGCGGACGACCGCGACCGTGCGGACGACCGCGACCGTGCGGGTGACCGCGAGCGTCCCCGCGAGCACATGGCGGACCGCGCACGGCATGAGAGGAGGCCCTGATGACCACACCGGAACGTGACTACGAGTCCACGGCCGATGTGGGGGCGCATCCGTCGACTGATTCGGAGACCCCCCACCTGACTGACGTCGAGTCGAATCGCACGACCGGTGCGCAAGGACGTCACGTGGATGACACCGGCGCAGGCTCGACCCTGGTCGAAGACTCCGGCGATCTGTTCGAACGGTGGCAGCGGGCACAGGCCGGCTTCGTGGACGCTCCACGGGAGACCGTGCAGGAAGCTAGCGCGATCGTGGAGGATGCACTCGGCCGGCTGAGGGAGTCGTTCGACTCCGAGCGGAGCCGGCTGGAAGCGACCTGGCAGGCCGGAGACGAACCGTCGACCGAAGATCTCCGCGTAGCCATTCAGCGGTACCGGACGTTCTTCGAGCGCCTGCTCGCCGCGTAACCCACCACCGACACGCTCCGGTGCTCTTTGTCGTCGCAGCGTCGCATGGCGGCCCGCGACGACAAAGAGCACCGGAGCGTGCTCTTTTGACTTCAAGTCGACTTTAATTTGCACGATCGGCGGCATACGCTCTCCGTCCCCGCCGATGCGCCCGGCGCGCGATCACAATCCTTGTTCGTCCGGCCGTACTTGCAGTTGGCACTGGGCACTGTCGCGCTGGTGACCCTCGCGGCGATGGAGAACCGGGCGGTGATGACTGCGCTGCCCATCATGGTTAGGGAACTGTCGGGAGCAGGGGTACCGAGGGGAACCATCGTGGACGTCACAGCCATGGTTCGATTCTGCCCGGGACGCGCCTGGCGATACTCGCCGAGGCCTCCGCCCGGCCTGGCGGGCCATGATGGAATCGCGGTATGAGCCACACACTGCAGGGGGCCCGAGTTCTGATCACCGGCGCGTCCAGCGGCATCGGGCGGGCGTGTGCCGAGGCCTTTTCCGCCGCGGGCGCATCGGTCGTCCTGGCGGCGCGGCGGGCCGACCGGCTCAAGCAGATCGCCGCCGACCTCGCCACGCCGGCACACGTGCTCGAGATGGACGTGCGCGATCGCGGAGCGGTGGACCGCGCGATCGCCTCTTTACCGGGGGAATGGGCGCACATCGACGTGCTCGTCAACAACGCCGGCCTGGCCGCGGGTCTCGAGCCACTCCAGGACGGCGATCCGGACGACTGGGACCGGATGGTCGACACCAACGTCAAGGGACTGCTGTACGTCACGCGCGCCGTCCTGCTCGGCATGGTGGAGCGCGGACGCGGGCACGTCATCAACATCGGCTCGATCGCCGGACACGAGACGTACCCCAACGGCGCGGTCTACTGCGCCACCAAGGCGGCCGTGGATCGGATCACGACCGGTTTGCGGATGGACGTGATGGGTACCGGCGTGAAGGTGTCGACTGTCGATCCCGGAATGGTGGAAACGGAGTTCTCCGTTGTCCGCTTTCACGGCGACGCAGGCCGGGCCGGCCAGGTGTACGCGGGCATGCAACCGCTGACGGGCGAGGACATCGCCGAGACAGTGGTCTGGGTGGCCAGCCGACCGCCTCACGTGCAGGTGGCCGAAGTGATCGTTTTGGCTGGCACGCAGGCGTCGGCCACCAGGGTTCACCGGGAGTCGGCATGACGTCGCCCGTACCCGCCGAATCACGGCCCAGGAGGCGGCTGGGAGCGCCGTTGCTGATGGTGCTGCTGATGTGGGTCGTGACCTTCTTCAACGCGGCCACGCCAGAGATCCAGCTGGCCCAGTTCGGGATCCGCCCGCGGACCGACGAAGGGCTCGTCGGGATCGTGGCGGCACCCTTCCTGCACGCCAACTTCACCCACTTGATCGCCAACACCGGTGCGTTCATCGTGCTCGGCATGCTGGTGGCGGGCGTGAGCCGGCGGTTCTGGCCGGTGACCGTCGGGGTGGCCCTGATCAGCGGGGCGGCGGTGTGGGTCATCGGGGCGCCGAACACCGTCCACGTCGGGGCGAGTGGGCTGGTGTACGGGTACGCGGCGTTCCTGGTCGCCTGGGGGATGGTGACCCGGCGTGCCTCGTCTATCCTGGTTGCGATCCTCGTGGTGCTGCTCTACGGCGGGTTGGTGTTCGGCGTCCTGCCCACCCAGGAGGGCGTCTCGTGGCAGGGGCACCTATTCGGTGCGATCGGCGGCGTGGTGATGGCCATCGTGCTCAGCCCGCGACGGCAACCAACCAGGCGGCTGTGATCAGGAGTCCGGCGACGAGCTCAGCCACGGATTCACGGCCGATGAGCGGCCGATGATCGGCGATGCGCGACCGGTTCTGCCCCGGAATCCGCAGCCGGCGGCGTTCGGCGACGTAGATGCCGGCGGCGAAGCCGGCGATCAGGCCGAGGGTGCGGGCCAGCAGAAAGCCCACCGCACCGAGTGCAGCAGCGATCGCGACACTGCGCATGGGCGCGACCAGCTCCTCGAAACGGCGGCCGGCGAGCAGGTGCTGGGCGGTGTGGTTGGCCAGCGCGAGCACTGTGGCGACACCGAGCACGGTCCATGCAGCCTGCGTGTTCTGGATCGACGCCCACACCAGCACGGCGGCCCAGATCAGGCTCACTCCGGGCAACCGCTGGACGAACACACCGGCGAGGCCCGTCAGGATGGCGGCGCCGGTGCCGGCAAGGACGATGAGATCCACCGGGGCATCCTGCCAGCCGGTTGGTATCTAACGCGACGGGGCCCCGGCCGTCCTGGCCGGGGCCCCGTCGTTGGTGCTATGTCAGCGCTCGTCGCTGAGAGCGGTCGGGGTCGTCTCCAGAAGCCGGTCGGTCTCGTCGTGCCACTCGGCGGTGAGCGGCCGCAGCTTCGGTTCGTGCCGGCGGCCGTGGTGGCCGCAGAACAGGAGCTCGCTGCCGCCTGGCATGACGGCGCGAATGTAGGCCTGAGCGCCGCAGCTGTCGCAGCGG
>JASLBX010000485.1 GCA_030146385.1 Jiangellaceae bacterium
ACCTGGCGGCGGCTCGCCCCGATGGCCCGCAGCACGCCAATCTCACGGGTTCGCTGGGCAACCAGCATGCGGAACGTGTTGGCGACCAGGAATCCCCCGACCACCAGCGCGATGGCCGCCACGGCGAGGATGATCCAGCCAAAGACGGCGGTCTGCCGGCTTGCGGCGGCCGCGTCCCGGCTTGCCGCGTCAGCGGCGGTGAGCACGGTCGCGTCGGTGCCGAGCGCTTGCGTGAGCCGGTGGGCCACCTGCTGCAGGTCGGTGCCGGTACGCACCACGATCTCGGCATAGCCGTCCCTGCCGAACAACTCGTCAGCTGTCGCGGCGTCGACCAGGACGCGAGCGCCGCCGGCGAGGCCGTCCAGCCGGCCGAAGCCGACGGTTCCGACTACCTCACCCGAGACCGGACCACTGGGAAGCAACACCTCCAGCGGGTCGCCAACCTCGAGTCCCTGCTCGCCGGCAACCGCGGCATCGACGGCGAACTCGCCGGCGTTCGCCGGCAACCGTCCAGTACGTACCTCGATCGCCGCATTCGCAAGGTCGGAAGGAACCGCCATCGCGACGGCACCCGTCCCGTCGGGCGGGAGGATCTGGGCGACGCTCCGGTGGCGCCCTTCGGCGCTGTCCACGCCCGGAACGGCGCGTACCTGCTCGAGCAGCTCCTCGGACAGAGGTGCATTACCAGCCAAGGCCGGGCTCTCCCCGAAGGTGTCGGGACCGCGGACCATGACATCGACACCGGCATAGACCTGCCGGTAGCTGTCCTGGAGCGCCGCACGGGTCGAGTCGGACAGCACGAGCGATCCGGTCAGGAAGGTGACGCCGATCGCCACCGCGAGCACGGTCAGAATCAGCCGGCCCTTGTTGTGCCGGATTCGCTGCAAGGTTGTGTACAACATCGTCAACCTCCAATTCGACGCATCGCGTCGAGAACGGTGGGAACAGTGGGGTCGGGAAGTTCGTCGACGACGTGGCCGTCGGAGAGGAACAGCACCCGGTTGGAGTAGGCGGCGGCGTACGGGTCATGCGTGACCATGACGATCGTCTGCCCGTGCTCACGCACCGAGCGGCGCAAGAACGACAGCACCTCGGCACTGGCGTTCGAGTCCAGGTTTCCGGTCGGCTCGTCGGCGAACACCACGGCCGGCCGCGTGAGCAGAGCACGGGCGACGGCCACGCGTTGCTTCTGGCCGCCGGACAGCTCCGACGGCAGGTGGTGCAGCCGCTCGGCAAGGCCCACGGTCTCGACGACGGCATCGAACCACTCTGGGTCCGGCTTCTTGCCGTCCAGCCGCAGCGGCAGGGTGATGTTGTCGCGCGCGGTCAGGGACGGGACGAGGTTGAAGCTCTGGAACACGAAGCCGACATCCGTGCGGCGGAGCCGGCTGAGCGCACGGTCGTTGAGCCCGGTGATGTCGGTGTCACCGATCCGGACCGTCCCCGAGGTCGGGCGGTCCAGGCCGGCGAGGACGTGCATCAACGTGGACTTGCCCGAGCCGGACGGCCCCATGATTGCGGTGAGTTCTCCCTTCGGGAACTCCGCGCTCACCTGATCGAGCGCACGCACCTGCGACGGCCCTGTTCCGTAGATCTTGCTGACGTCGGATGCGGCGACGGCGACCGTACGGGCGTCCGGGATGGTGATGGAGGTCATGGCGACCCCTCCCCTGTGTTTGTGTCTGGTTTGGACACCGTTGAAGGTAGGGACGAGCAGCGCCGATGGCGTCCGGCACGCGACGGAACTTCGTCTCGGCTGATGGCGGAGAACATCGGGGCACGGTCTCGGCCCGGGGTGGAGAACTGACTCCCCCGAGAGGAGGCATACGCACAGGCCGTGCGGGCGTACCGTTACGCCATGCATGAGCAGCGTCCGCGGCTCGACCGTCGCATTACGGACGCGCTGATCGTCGCCGTGGTCGCAGCGATCAGCCTGCTCGGCCTGCTCGGACCGGTGTGGATCGCGGAAGCGGACCCGTCGCGCGTGACCGTGCCGGCGGTCGTGCTGGCGCTGGTTCAGGCGGGCGTGCTGTGGTGGCGCCGGCGGTGGCCCGTAGCTGTCCTTGCCGTGACGCTCGGTGCGGTGCTCGCCGCTCAGCTCCTCGGGATCGAGAACAGCGCCTCGTTCGCCGGGCCACACGTGGCGGCGTACAGCGTGGCCTTGTACAAAGCACGGCCGCGGGCCTTTTCCGGGCTGGCCGTTCTAGCCGCAGCGGCAGCGCTGGACTCTGTCATCTCGGAGGTAGTGGGCGGCACGTCGTCAGACGATCCGCTGCTGACCTGGCCTAACGGCGTACTGATCGGCGTCGCGTGGGGCGTGGGTCGTTACGTGCGGATGCGTCGCGCGTACCTCGACACGGTGCTCGCGTACACCCATCAGGTTGAAGCCGATCGAGCCGCCCATGCGCAACAGGCCGTGCTGGAAGAGCGCCGGCGAATCGCCCGAGAGCTGCACGACCAGGTGGCCCACCACCTGAGCGTCGTATCGCTGCAGACCGTGGCGGCGCGGCGCTGGATTTCGCGCGACCGTGACCGGGCCGCGGCGGCGCTGGAAGCAGCTGAGCAGGCGTCCAGGACGGCCCTGCAGACCATGCCAGTCATTCTCGAGGCCTTGCGGGTCGACGCCGACTCGGCTGAGCAGGATCCGCAACCCACCCTGGCCGAACTCGACGCCCTCGTCTCCAGGGTGACGTCCGCCGGGCTCCCCGTCGAAGTCGAGATCTCCGGCGACCGGCGTCCCCTCCACCCCACGGTGGAGCTCACCGCCTACCGGATCATCCAGGAGGCACTGACGAACACCATGAAGCACGCCGGTCCGGCCCGCGCGACGGTGCGCCTGCGGTACGCCCGGGACGAGATCGCCATCGAGATCGACGATGACGGGCACGGGCTGGCCGCTCCCACAGGCAACGGCGCCGGTTTCGGCTTGATCGGTATGCGCGAGCGGGTGGAACTGCTCAACGGGTCGTTGATCTCCGGTCCGCGGCCAGGTGGCGGGTTCGCCGTACGTGCCGTGCTTCCGCTGACCAAGGAGGCCACTACCGCATGACGATCAGCGTGTTGCTCGCCGACGACCAGGACCTCGTGCGTGCGGGGGTCCGCATGATCCTCGACGCCGAGACGGACATGCGAGTTGTCGGTGAGGCGCGAGACGGCAATGAAGCGGTGGCGAAAGCGCGCCGGCTGCGGCCGGACGTGGCCGTCATGGACATCCGGATGCCCGGCACCGACGGCGTCGAGGCGACCCGCCGGCTGTCCGCGCTGGATCCGCCGCTGCCGACCAAGGTTCTGATCTTGACCACGTATGACCTGGATGAGTATGTGTTCGCTGCCCTGCGCGCCGGTGCCTCCGGCTTCATGCTCAAGCACGCGCCCCCTGAGGAGCTCGTGGGCGGCATTCGTACCGTCGCGGCCGGGGAAGGGCTGCTCGCTCCGCGCGTGACGCGCCGCGTCATCGAAGCGTTCGCCGACGTTCCGGAGCGACCCACCAAGCCGCCCGCCCAGCTCGACCGGCTGACCGAGCGGGAGCGCGAGATCTTCAACCTCGTCGTACGGGGACGATCGAACGCGGACATCGCCGCGGAGCTCTACGTCGAACCGTCCACCGTCAAGACTCATGTGGCCCACGCGCTGCACAAGCTGGGCCTGCCGGATCGCCTCGCTGCCGTGATCTTCGCCTATGAGAGCGGGCTGCTCTCCCCTGGCGAAGCGGGCGGTTCCGGTCGGCGGCGTCCCGACGCAGGGACGTCCGGCTAGCCCGGTTGGACGGGACCAGGTATCAGCGCGCCACGTCGGCGCTCTCCCTAGTGGAAGCCCAGCCTCTGGGGGGTGCGCGATGGCTCGACGGCTGGCGATCCGCGGCGCGACCCTGATCGCGCTCGTGACCATAACTGCGTGTGGCGGTGCTGACCCATTGGCAGAGACCACGGACGCCCGTTCCAGCCCGGCCGCCCCGTCGACCGGGGACT
>JASLBX010000500.1 GCA_030146385.1 Jiangellaceae bacterium
CTATGCCGCCGACAATGAGGTGCGATCGTGCCGGTGAGCCGATACACGCGACGGCTTGCACTGCGCCGAACCAATGGCGACAAGGAGGAGGTACCGAGCATGAGAAGGTGCCGCACATGAACTCGGCTCCAGGGCCCGGATCCGGTATTGCGTTCATCGATGGGCGGTTCTGTCCGATCGAAGAGGCCAAGATCTCGGTGATCGATATGGCGGTGACGAAGGGCGACAGCACATATGACGTGGCGCATGTGTGGAAGGGCAGATTCTACCGACTTGGTGATCATCTGGACCGGTTCCACGCCAACATGAAAGCCCTGCGTTTGGATCCTGGACTTGATCGACGAGAAATCGAGGACGCACTGCACGAGTGTGTGAGTCGGGCCGGCCTGCGTGACGCTTACGTTTCCATGACCTGTACGCGCGGCCGCACGATGGTCCAGGGCAGCCGTGACATTCGCACCGCACGCAATGGTTTTTACGCGTACGCGGTTCCGTTTGTGTGGATCAATACGCTCGAGCAGCAGGAGAGCGGGACTTCGGTGTGGATTAGTTCGCGTCCGAGAATTCCTCCTGAGAGCGTGAATCCCGAGGTCAAGAACTATCACTGGCTCGACATCCAGATGGCGCAGTTCGAGGCATATGACCATGATACGGAGCTGGTTGCGCTGCGGGATCTGTCCGGCGGTATTTCAGAAGGCGCCGGCTACAACATCTTTGCGTACGTGGATGACCGATGGATTACGCCTGGTCGGGGTGTGCTCAGAGGGATCACCAGGCAGTCGGTCATCGAACTTCTTGCCGAAGACAACGCGCCGCTGGAGGAAGGACACCTGCACGAGGATGCGTTGCTTCGCGCCTCGGAGGTAGTTGTCACATCCACTGCAGGCGGCATCATGCCAGTCACTGAAATCAATGGAAGGCCGGTGGGTTCCGGTCATCCTGGCCCCCGGACCCAGTCTCTGCGGGAACGCTATTGGGCCCGACACGAAGACGACCGGTGGTCGACGCCCGTCCGATACACCGACCGTGTCTAGTTCCGTGTCGCACAACCGAATCAAGGTACGGCGTTTTCGAACCTGCGCGTGATCTGCAGCGTGGTTCGCAGCGAAGACACAGCTCGGCGAACACCGAACCTCCCAGTTCCCCTGTACGGGCGGCCGCGGAATCCGTATCGCTCATGTTGACGTAGTTGTTCCAGCGAGGAGCCGAGCACGGGCATAGTCCTATCCATTGAGGCGGCAACCGGCGCGTCGAACAGACCAACGCGCCGGGCGGCTGAGGGACTTGCACATCTAGGATCGGTAAGCATGCCAGAGATCGTCTTACGGGTTCGGCTCACGAGTGGTGACCGCACGGACGTCACCTACGAGGAGCCTGACGCTAACGATGAGAACGAAGCCATCGAGCACGCGCTCTCCAGGCTCGCAGACAACGGGGGCATGCTGCGCTGCAAACATGGGGACCGGCTCATGGTGATCTACGCGCGGGGCGTTGCCGCAGTTGAAGTAGCACCACGCGGCGCCGTCCTGTAGCCGACGCCGCTAACGATGCCGGACAGCTTGTCGCGAGCGCTAGTGCAGCAGGCCTTCGCCGGATCAGCCCCGCGACGCCCAAGGGTCTTCGCGCTGCCAGAGCGTCGGGAAGTGCAGGGCCACGTCCTGCTGTGCCGCTAGTTCGGTGAACACGCGCATCGTCGCGTCGAGGTCGTCACCGGCGAACGGCAGTGCTCGCAGCGGCAGGTCCAGGGGGCGGAAGAAATCGTCCCAATGGATGAGCACAACCCGCCCGGCACCTACGGCCTCCACCGTCTCGGCCCAGTAGGTGCGAATGTAGTCCTCTCCCTGCAGGCCGAGTTGGCCGACGCCGAGATACGCCACGTCGGCTCGTCGGCCGGTCAGCGAACCGGCAACGAACCCCGCGCTGCCCTGGATGAGGGCGGTTCGGCCGCTGGTGTGCTCGGCCAGGATCGACCACGCCTCGCCGCACCTGTAGGCGTTCACCCTTACCGGGGGAACCACGGGCTGGACGATGTGCCCCGGGAACCGATCCGGAGGGCAGTGGGCGGACTCCATCCAGGTGAGACGAAAACCTCCGAAGATCAGGTGCTCGGCCGGCGTCACGACCTTGATCTGCTCACCCGCGAGTCCCTGTCCGCGGCCGATGTTCGCCGCCGACTCCCCACCGACGAGGACCGCTCCCGTCTGCCGGGCAACGACCGCTGAGTCCATCGCATGGTCGAAATGCGTGTGCACGGGCACCACCGCGTCGAGTCGGTCGATCCCGGCGCGAGCAAGTGCGGACTCGATTCGGGAGATGTCCGGCGCGACCTTCCCCAGACCGACCTTTAGCAGTGAGGGTCGGGAGAAGAACCCGTCGGTGAGCACCGCCGACTCACCGTCCCCTAGGAGCAGGCTTGAGACTCCGAGGAAGGTGATGCAGAACGCGTCACGTGCCGGCGGCACATCGAAGTGGTCGGCGTACCTACTGATGTCTGGACGACCGGCCTTGAGGCGCATGTTGGGACGCTACCCATGGACGCACGTCAGCTGGTCGTCCAGGGCCGGAGCTTCTGTGGGTTCCGCACTGCCCAGATGTGCTTGATCCGGTCGCTCGCGATGTCGAACGCGATCACGACCACGGTGACGCCGTCTTGCTGTGCCACCAGACCGGGTTGGCCGTTGACCGTACGCTCCAGGATCGTCAGGTCGGGTGCCCTGCCGGCGACATCGGCCATGATCCGCGCGATCTGCTCGGCGCCTTCTATGGGTTGGATCGCGGCGACGCTGGCGAGGCCGCCCCCGTCGGCAATCGCCGTTGCGTCGGGGTCGAGGAGGCCGATGAGCGCGTCGATGTCCTTGGCTTCCCATGCCTGCTTGAACTCTCTGACGATGCCGGCGCGCTGGGCTGTCGGAGCAGCCGGAGCGTGCGACGTGCGAATGCGCCGGCGGGCCGACGAGGCCAGTTGGCGACATGCCGCCGGCGTCCGGCCGACGATCTCGGCCACTTCGGCGAAGGGGTAGCGGAAGACGTCATGCAGGATGAACGCGACGCGCTCGGCCGGGGTCATCGACTCGAGCACGACGAGGAAGGCCATGTTGACGGACTCGTCGAGGGTGACCCGGTCGGCCGGGTCGAGGTTGGTGCGGCCGGACCGTTCGTTGATCCACTCGCCGCGCTCGGGTAGC
>JASLBX010000099.1 GCA_030146385.1 Jiangellaceae bacterium
ACGTCTCTCGGGATAGCGGTCCGACGACCGCATCAGAACTCGACGTCATCGCAGCAGCGCGGACATACCTGCCGCTACTGGTTGCTGAGATTCGTCGCCTCCGGGGTTCTGCCGAATAGTGCCGGGCGTGGAGGGCGCCCAGAGTGGTCCGGATCAGCACCACCCGGTCGACTCAGCCCCCTCGCGCTGGTTCCGCTCCCGAGGACCTTCCGGCGGGCGCTGCGCTCCGTGACGTCGCGGTCCTCGGCGTCGAGGCCGAACGTGCACGACATGTTCACTGCCTTCCCGACGGCGCGTTCGCTGAGACGCGTGCCGATCATTGCGTCACCGTGGCCGAAGCAGGCAGTGTCCGCGTCGAACTCCGCGAACCTCCGGCATGAATCGGCGTGCCGACGGGAGGCGGCTGCGACGTGCGCATGGGGCGTCCGCTCAGTCAGTCAGATTCGACGGCGGTCCTGAAACCTCACAGGTAGACCGGTGGGCAGGACCGATGAGTTCGGTACCTGCGGGCCATCCAAGACGGTGGCGTGCTCGCCGACGCCTTCGGGCCGGCGGCGGGGACGCCTGATGGTCTACTGCCCGGTGCTGGCCTGCTCCGCGCTCTCATACTTGAACGAAATGCGGACCTTCGTGCGATAGGTGATACCGCCGTCCTCGGCCAGGTGGATGTCCTGTGCCACGACCTCGGCGACCCTGAGATCACGGATCGTCCGGCTCGCAGTCTTGATGGCGACTGACGCGGCGTCCTCCCAGGATTCCGCACTGGTGCCGATGACCTCGGTCACCCGGTAAACGCTCATCCGACCCTCCTCGCCAGACCCGGCACACTTGTCTGGACAGTCCTACCGGAGCGACGAGCCGGCCACAAGGGACCAAGACTCATCCGAGCGAAGTCCGGCCGTGTTTTAGCCCCGACGCACAGGCCGTTCTCGTCTTCGGTCACGGTCGGCAGCCCGAGTGGCAGCACGTGCCCCAGTGGGTTCCGCATGCGCACGAGCATCGACAGCGGCATGGTCGGCGGGGTTTCAAGCGCCCGACCTTCGCCCGGGTCGCCGTTGCCGGCCTGACACAGACGAGACGATCCAGTGTGGCGGGAATGGATCAGGGAACCGCTTGCACATCACGCGACGTCGGGTTCTACCGTCGACCCAATGGCAACTGGAAACCAAAGTACCTCGGACGCAAGGTCGGCGAGGTGCTGCGGCGACCGGGCTCACCGTTCGCACCCTGCGGTATTACGAGGAGATTGGCTTGCTGGCGCCTCTGGTCGTAGTGCCGGGGGGCGCCGGCTGTGCTCGGCCGCGGACGTTGAGCGGTTGTACTGCATCTGCCTGTTCCGGCGGCTGGGCGTACCGCTGGCCGAGGTCGGCCAGAGAGTGCCGCCAGATGCCACGAGATGCCGCCGAGTACCCGTCGTGCAGGTCCACGCCCACATCGCCAGTTCGTCGTGCCGGACGAGTGCCGCCGCACACCGGACAACAAAAGTGCTGCCATTACCACACGAGCTCGGAGTAACGGGCCGACGAGGGCGGCAGGCGGCAATTGCGGATCTTCGCACCGAAGGGGTTGCGTATGCATAACGATCAATGCCCGTGATTCCACTGCGATCTGTGTCGCTGCGAACGATCGTCCGGGGCTGCGGTGCCAGCTCGTGTGCCCGGGGTTGCTGGGCGCGGCTGTCGGCATGAAGTAGCACCAGCCGAGACCGGACGCGAACTGGGCGCTCATACCCTCGAGGTTGGTCCGCCGGTGACAGCGCGATGTCGGCATTGCTCAAGATTTGGGTTCGCTATCGCAGGTCGCATCGCATTAAAGACGGCGAGACGCGGCGGCTGGGGCTACGCCCTCACCGTGGATCGTCCCGCTCGTAGGCAGCGTCGGTCGGCGGCGCGCCCGCCTGTGGCGTCGGACTGCGCGGGGTGATGAGTAGCCTGCGCCAGGCCTCGGCGAGCCAATGCCCAAATCGCTGCGGTGACCAGCCCCGGTCGTGCACGAGCAGGATGTAGTACTCCGCGGCGTTCATGCTCCACAGGACGTCGGCGACCTCATCGATGGTGAGTCCCGTGCGCAGCTCACCGGTGGCCGCGAGATCGGTGGCGAGCACATGCATGTTCCGGGCGCGGCGGTCTGCGACCTGGGACCACAGCTCCCCGAGTTCGGGGTGGGCGGTGGCGGCCTCGCGTAGCGCGAGGAACAGCGGAGCCAAGCGTTGGTGGATCGCTGCAATCGTCGAGGCGTAGACCTCGATCTTGTCGCTCGCCGTAGCCGCCGATCGGATCTGCGGGACAGGCACGGCCTGGTCCTGGCCGGCGATCGAGGTTTCGATCAACTGCCGGAACAGCGCGGGCTTGCGGCCGACCGAGGCGTACACGGTGTCCACGGCGACGTTGGCCGCCCGGGCAATTCCGGCGATGGTCGTTGCGGAGTACCCCTTGCGCAGGAATTCGGAGCGTGCCGCCCTCAGAATCGCCTGCCTCGTGGCGGCCGCCGCCGCATCCCGACGAGGCGAGTGGTAGGCACGCCGATTGACATCGCTCGTCATTCGCCCTAGTGTACAAGTATTCATCCGAAAGTTTTTCGGGCGAATGGATCCACCGCCAATACGAAAGGAGGCGGGGTCCCGTGACATACGTGTTCACCCAGGACGTACCGATGAGCGCAGAGGTGTACGGCAAGATCGCCACGAAGGTCGGCCAGGAGCCGATGAGGGGGCTGATCGTGCACGTCGCATCCAAGACGACCGACGGCAAGATGCACTACTTCGACGTTTGGGAGTCGAAGGAACTATGCGACCGGGCATTCGAGGAGCGCATCGGCCCAGCGACCCGGCGCGTGATCAGCGACAGCGGCACCACACCGATCACAGAAACTGAGCGGCAGGTGCTCGACACCGTCGAGGTTCGCCGCAGCTAAGCGGCCCCGATGGGCAGGAGGGCCGGTCGGCCATCAGGTCGACCGGCCCTCCCTATCGCCGCGACGTAGAGAACGTGTTTGTGATATTCATCAGGCGAGTTCGGCCAGGCTCCAGGCTTGGCCGGATGGCCTGTCGACCTCTGCTCAACCGCGGCCGCGCTCGCTCCGTCGAATCATCATCGACGCGACCACCGGCCTCGTCTCGTCCGGTGGTCGTTCCGCCGGCAGAACTCAAGCGGAGGTGGCACGTGGCCGAGCGTGTCCCCAGCTCCTCCGTCAGCCGCGTGGGTGGACGAGTGCTGAACGCTACCGACAGGTCAGCGGAGGAACGCTACGAGTTAGCCAGCGTGATCGAGCAGCAGGCCGAGCGGCTTCTGGACGCCGCACGCGGCGCGTGGCTGAAACTTGCCGAGCTCGTGGACCCGACGACTGGGCGACTAACTGGCGCGCCCCGTGGAAACAGGGCCCGGTCCGGTGGCGTGTGCTTCTCACACGCAGCAGCGCCGGCACGGCCGCGCGACTATGGAGACCGGGCTGGCAAGACATGGGGCTGAGGATGACGGCTACGCACCGCCGCTGGCGCCTGGTCCCGTCGTCTGTTGCCCGAGGACTCTGCGGCCTCAGGAATCCCGCCCAGTCGGCAAGACGAGTCGCCCAGACCCTCGTTCGCCTTGAGGGTCTGCTCATAGATCGTTACCAGGGACTTCCGGACCTCCTGCGGTAGCCGCATCTGACCCCAGATGGCTCGCACCACCTCATCCCGGGAGATCAGCGCCGCGAGCAGTTCATCGAGTTCGATGCCCAGCTCTCACTTGAGACCCGGCATGTGCTTGGCCGGGCGTGACCTGCCTGTCTCCCACTCCGAGACGGCTGCTGTCGAGCGACATATGAGCCCGAACAGCGCCTGCGACAGCCGGCCATTAATCAACACGGACAAATCCTCAACTGCCGA
>JASLBX010000578.1 GCA_030146385.1 Jiangellaceae bacterium
GAGTTCAATCTCCTTGTGGCGCCACTCGGCAGCCCGATACACACACGCGATCAGGCCCGTTCGGTGAACCCGACGGAAGTCGCCGTATACGAACGCATACCGAGCCTTGGTCCTATCGGCGACGCCGTCGGTCAGTCCGAGATGCCACCCGGAATACTCGTCCCAGGAGTGCTTCTCTAGAAACTTGTTCTGGGCCGCAGCGCGCGGCTGCACGTCGCCCCAGTCGCTATCAAGGACGTACTGGCGGGAATCGATAAGTCGACGGGCGCGGGCCACCGCGTCAGGGTTGAGCGAGTAGGACGCCATCGGTTTCGCTCACGTCACCATCGATGATGCACGCGGCACCCTCTGCACCATGGACTGCGGATTCCCTCGTCGGCGGCCCGACAAACCAGCGCAGGACGCCTCGTGGCGGAACTCCGCGGCGATCAGAAACCACTTCGCACACGAATCCGGCGCCAAAACGCGCTCATGGACCGTCTAGCGCCGGATTCGTGTGCGAAGTGGCCCGGGCGGCGTGTCTGTCTGCTAGCGATGAGTTCGGAGCGTCTGAGCGGTCTCACTAATCAGATTGCGCAAGGCAGTGGGAGGCCCGAGCGAGATGACCACCGTGAATCACGCCAACCTGACAGCTCTTCAGGACCAGATCGGCGGCGGAGTGCTGTTGCCGGGTGATGACGGCTACGACCGTGCCCGCGCGGTATGGAACGCCATGGTCGACCGCAAGCCGCGGCTGATCGTCCGATGTACCACCGCAGACGACGTGGCCACCGCGATCCGGTACGGACGGGAGAACGACCTCGAGATCGCCGTGCGCTGCGGCGGGCACAGTGTGATCGGTCACGCGGTGCCCGAGGACGGTTTGATGATCGACTTGACACCCTTGAGTCAGGTGCGGATCGACCCGGCGCGGCGCCGAGCCTGGGTCGAAGGCGGAGCGCTCTTGGGTGCGCTGGATCGGGCCAGCCTGCCGCACGGGTTGGGCACCACGGCGGGCAACGTCTCGCACACTGGGGTCGGCGGCCTCACCCTCGGTGGCGGGATGGGCTGGCTGGCCCGCCAGCATGGGCTGTCCTGCGACAACGTCGTCTCGTTCGAGGTGGTGACTTCGGACGGACGCACGGTGCGTGCCAACGCGGAGGAAAACTCCGACCTGTATTGGGGCCTTCGCGGCGGGGGTGGAAACTTTGGAGTGGTCACCGAGTTCGAGTTCGCCCTGCACCCGGTCACTGGACGCACACTGGTCGTCGATCGGTGGTTCTCAGTTGACGACGCTCCTGGCGTAATGCGCGGTTGGCGCGATCTCATCGCAACGGCGCCACGCGAGGCGACCTTGACCGCATGGGTTGGCGCCAAGGACGGTGATCCACAGGTCAGCGTTGGCTTCGTATGGGTCGGCGTGCCGGACGATGCGGCGACGATGCTGGCCGGGTTGCGCTCCCTCGGTCAGCCGGTGTCCGAGCAGGTGCGCGCTCCCTCCTACCTCGAACTGCAGCGGATCGATGACGACGTTGAAGGTCATGCCTTCCGCCGCTACTGGAAGGGCCACTACTTCCGCGAACTCCCGGACGCCGCCATCGAGGCGTTCATCGCGCGTGGCACGCCGGACGGACGCGGGGACGCGTTGCCGAACGCCAGCCTGCAAGCCTATGGCGGGGCGATCGCCGACGTTCCCGACGACGCCACCGCGTTCAGCCACCGCGACACCCTCGTCGAGTTCGTGGCAGCAGCCAAATGGACCGAACCGGCCGAAGACGACATCCGAATTGCGGCCGCCCGGCGATACGGCGTATCTCTGGCGCCGTACGCCAGCGGCGCCTACATCAACGCCCTCACCGACGAAGGCCGGGCCGGCGTCCAGCGCGCCTACTCGCCAGGCAAGCTCGCCCGGCTCACCGCGCTCAAGAACTCGTGGGATCCGGACAACGTGTTCCACCTCAACCACAACATCACGCCCACCGGGCAACCAGCCGTGTAACGACAAGGATCAACATGAGCAAGGTGGTATGCGACATCTCTGTTTCGGCAGACGGCTACTCCGCCGGCCACAATCAGATCGAGGAACGCCCGTTCGGCGACGGTGACACGTCGATACTCCACGCCTGGATGTTCGACACACCGGACGAGAACCAGGCGGAAGTCGAGGCGATCAAGAACGCCAAGGTGTTCATCATGGGCGCTCGAGTTCCTCGATAGCAGAGAAGTCAACCGACACTTCTGCATAAATGATCGGATTGATGACGACCGGTCCTTCGTCGGCAGCGTCCGCGAGCGCGTTCGCCGACCATTCAGACCACGTGGGATCACTCCCGTAGTAAGAATTCTTACAGGTAAGACTAGCCCCTTCTCTGTCGCAACGGCCTTGCCCTGTCGCAGGCTGTCTGATTCGGCGGCACGGCGAAGCGCCGATGAGTTGTCAGTCGCCGTCTGGTCTACCTCACTGAAAGGGCAGCAGCATCGCAACGTGATCAACCATTGGAAGGACGGACGATGGAGGCGAACGACTCGGCGTACCAGAGTCAGCGGGCCGGGCGGCGCGAGTGGATCGGGCTGGCTGTGCTGGCCCTCCCCACGCTGCTGCTGGCCCTGGATATGAGCGTGCTCTACCTCGCACTCCCCCATCTGGCGGCAGACCTGCAGCCGAGCAGCAGCCAGGTGCTGTGGATCATGGACATCTACGGGTTCATGATCGCTGGCTTCCTGATCACGATGGGGACGCTCGGGGACCGGATCGGACGCCGCCGGCTGCTGCTGATCGGCGCCACCGCGTTCGGTGTGGCATCGGTATTCGCCGCGTACTCGACCAGCGCGGAGATGCTGATCGGCGCCCGGACCGTGCTCGGCATCGCCGGCGCCACCCTGATGCCATCCACGCTGGCTCTGATCAGCAACATGTTCAAGAACCCGAAGCAGCGAGCGGTGGCCATCGCCGCCTGGGCCAGCTGCTTCATGGGCGGCACGGCGGTCGGGCCGATCATCGGCGGCGTGCTGCTCGAATGGTTCTGGTGGGGCTCGGTCTTCCTGCTCGGCGTGCCGGTGATGGTCCTCCTACTCGTCACCGCTCCTGTGCTGCTGCCTGAGTATCGCGACACGACGGCCGGGCGGCTCGACCTGACCAGCGTCGCGCTATCGCTGGCAGCGATACTGCCGATCATCTACGGACTCAAGGAAATGGCAACCGGCGATGGCGTGACCGGGCCTATCGCGGCGATCGCGGTCGGAGGTGCGATCGGTGTGGTGTTCGTGCGCCGGCAACTACGCCTCGCAGACCCGCTGCTCGACTTCACGCTGTTCCGGCGGCCATCGTTCGGCGCCGCACTCGGAGTGATGTCGGCCGGCGCGGTCGCGATGGGAGGAATGTTCCTGTTCATCGCGCAATACCTGCAGCTGGTCGCCGGGTTGTCTCCGTTGGGCGCCGGACTGTGGTTGGTGCTTCCCGCGGTCGCGATGGTCATCAGCACCATGCTGGCTCCGCCGCTGGCCCAGCGAATCGGCAGGTGGCAGGTGATCGGCGGCGGCATGGTCGTCATCGCGGTCGCCTTCGTCCTGCTCACCCAGATCGCAGCGGGCGGGCCGGTTCCCGTGGTGGTCGCGATGACGCTTGCCACGGTCGGCCTCGGCCCAGGGGCAGCGCTGGTCACCGACATCGTGGTCGGGTCGGCACCACCGGAGAAGGCCGGCTCGGCGGCATCGATGTCCGAGACCAGCGGCGAATTCGGCATCGCCATGGGAGTCGCCCTCTTGGGCAGCCTTGGTACGGCCGTCTACCGCAGCCAGGTCACCGTCCCTGCCGACGTCCCGGCCCAGGCAGTGGCCGCAACGCGCGACTCTCTGGCCGGAGCGATTGCTGCAACCGACCAGCTTCCTGCCAGTGTCGCAGCGCAGGTACTTACGTCCGCACGGGAGGCATTCACCAACGGGCTCAACGTCGTCGCCGCTGCCGGTACGGTAGTGATGATCGTCTTCGCGGCGTATGCCCTTGCCATCGCCCGCCAGGACCGGAGCGTCCGTCAGGAAGTACTCCAGCCGTCCGCGACGGTCGATGACGCGCCCGCCGGCGTCTGACCCAACCAGACAAGGAGGCACTTGTGACAGAGCGACGGCCGAAGTCGGCGGAGAACATCGCTAATCAATACGACGACGGCGCCATGCAGGAGTCGGATCCCGCGCAAGTGATTCCGTGGGATGTCGCCCGCAACCGACTTGCGGAGGCTCAGGCGTACTGGTGGGCGACAACCCGGCCGGACGGCCAACCCCACATCCGGCCGGTGCTCGCCGTCCTCGTGGATGGCGTGTTGTACTCCACGACAAGCAAGGACGCACGCAAGGCGAAGAACCTGGACGCGAACGACCGCTTCGCGGTTTCCACGTCCACCGATGAGATCGATTTCGTGGTCGAGGGCCGGGCCGCTCCCGTGACGGCCGGGGCCACTCTCGAACGCATCGCCGAGGCCTATCATGCGAAGTACGGATGGCCTGTGACTGTGCGAGACGGTGCTTTCGACGCGCCGTACGGTGCTCCGACCGCCGGCCCACCGCCGTATCAGCCCTATGCGTTGGTACCTGATCTCATCCTCGGACTGGGCACCACCGAGCAGTACGCCATGCACTCCACGCGCTGGCGGTTCGAAGTGTCAGGATGAAGCCCGTGACATTCGATGTGCATCTGGTGGACGGGACGTACGAGCTGTTCCGGTACCACTACGCGCCCAACAACAAGGATCAAGAGCTCGGGGCGACGCGTGGCGTGGTCGGTACCTGCCTACAGCTTCTCGAAGAGGGCGCCACCCATATCGGGATAGCCACCGACCACGTCATCGAATCGTTCCGCAACGACCTGTGGCCCACCTACAAAGACGGCTCCGGCGTCGACCCGGCACTGAAAGCACAGTTTCCGCTGGTCGAGGAGGTGCTCGCGGCGGCCGGGTTCATCGTGTGGCCGCTGGTCGAGGTCGAGGCGGATGACGGTCTCGCGGCCGCGGCGCGCATGGCTGACCGGGACGCGCGAGTCGCCCGTGTGATCATCTGCACTCCCGACAAGGACCTCGCCCAGTGCGTTCAGGGCAAGGTCGTCCAGTGGGACCGTCGCCGGGACGTGTGGTTCGACGCCGCGGCGGTGTGGGCGAAGTTCGGTGTCGCACCGGAGTCGATCCCGGACTATCTCGCTCTCGTCGGCGATTCCGCGGACGGTTTCCCGGGCCTGCCGGGCTGGGGAGCCAAGGCAACCGCCGCCGTGCTGGCCGAGTACGGCCACCTCGAGCGCATTCCGGCCGACCCCAACGACTGGACGATCACAGTCCGCGGCGCGGGCAAACTCGCCACGACTCTGCAGGACAACTTCGACGCCGCCCTGCTGTTCCGGCGCATCGCGACGGTGGAACTCGACTCACCGGTAAGCGAGTCCGTCGACGAGCTCGAATGGACCGGTCCCATGGAAGAGTTCGCCGTCCTGGCCGAGCGCATCGGCGGCCCGCAGCTCTACGCCCGTGCTAACAAGATCGCCGCAGAGCGTTTCGGCTGACAGTGGCTCCTTCCCATCGGTCGGCGCAAGGCTGTGGACCTGCGCGCACAAATGCGGCAGTGCGTCGTTACTCTCAGCGCTGGCGCCGATCTTAGAAACGCGCCGTCATCGCTGCAAAGTGCAGCTAGCCCCGTGATAAGCGGCTTCCCACTGAGCATCGGTGACAAGTCCCCATATCCCCTTGTCGAACCGATGCGAGGGAGGACCATGGAGCTACCGCGCTGGGGGGTGCGGGTCGCGCGGGCCAACGTGCACACCGGCAAACGGCTCGGCGACATTCAGCTACAGGGGGGATCAGATGTCAGAGAGCCAGCTTGAGGCTGCCGCGGTGCCGGAGTACGAGGCGGCGCCAGAAGAA
>JASLBX010000597.1 GCA_030146385.1 Jiangellaceae bacterium
AAGTGCAACGGGATCTCATGCACGACGAGGACTGGTATCCGATCGTCCCGTGGCCCGTCGCCGCCTCGAGCCGGCCGAACTCGCCCAACCGCCGTATTCCGATTGTCGGGCGGCACAGCCGCGACCACTTTACCAAGTGGCCGGAAACCCCTGACGTCCTGAGGAAGTGCTACCTCGCCGACAGCCCACATGAAGTCCGGCTTCTCGGCGGCGCAAAGGCTGCCGAGAAGGTACTCGGCTATCGGCCTGGGAACTGGCACATCTTCCCGTTCGACTCGGTCGCCGTTGAGGACTTCCTTGAGAGCGTGGACGTGTTTCTCCACTTCCACCACAGCATGTACCTTGAGGAGTTCGGACGCAACGTCGCCGAAGCGATGGCACTGGGGGTGCCGTGCGTCCTGCCGCCCGAGTATTCAGAGACCTTCCTGGATTCAGCCGTCTACTCGCGTCCCGACGACTTAGAAGACGTGGTGGACGACCTGTGGTCCGACACACAGCGCTACCGTGACTACTCCGAACGCGGAGAAGACTTCGTAAGGCAACATTCAGGATTGGACGCCGGGATGCGCCGCATCACGCGTCTACTGGACGGATAAGGTGTGATGAACGCACATTGGACCAAGGCGATGCGGCATGGGTGAACTTCTGGATCTGGCCAACGACATTCGTCGATCCCGGTCCGAGTCCACAAGCCCGGCTTACCGCGAACGCATCGACGAGTTCTGTAAGGTGGTCGGACTTGACGACTCCGTACTCAAAATGACTCACCATCACGATCTGGGTGATGGCCCCAGCCCCGTATCGATGACTCGAGAGCCCGTGGGCGTCGGCATGGGGTCGTTCTGGCTCAGCCAGATCAGGCTTCAGATGAGCGATGATTCCGAAATGATGCTGATGGAGAAGGCCGTCGACGCCGCTGGCGCGGAGGCGCGCTTCTGGGCAGCCGCCTCCACCCACGATTATCAGTTGAGCGGCCGCCGATTTACGTCCATTGCCCCACTGTTCTCCATCGCCGCCGAACCATTAACTGTCTTCTATCTCCCGTACCTCGACGAGCTTCATCGCTCGAAGCTGGAGAGCAAGCGCAACTTCCGATCCGACCTTGATGTCTTGGTGCGCGCGGTAGCAGAGTTCAACGCCTCGAATCTGGTTCCGGCAACACAGACCGCAGCCACGGAGCGGCGGATTGTCTCGACACGCAAGGACGCGCCTTCAATCCGAGACATACAGCGAGGACTGAGCCTGCAGTCTCGGCATGCAGCGCATATTCTGCGAGCGGCGTGTCTGCGTATCGATGCGCGTTGGGATGAGCTTCAGGAGATGTACGACGCCAGCCCTGTTAGCTTGTGCCACAACGATATCGGGCCAGGAAACGCCATTGTAGATTCTGAATCCGATCACGTACATCTACTGGATTTTGAGAAGGCCGGTATCGCTCCGATAGGCAGCGACATGCACACGATCTTGCGTTGGGGTGGACGGTGCCTCGAAAATGAAGACGAGGCTGAACGGCTGCTGGCACTCTATGCCGGCGAGGTGCAGCAGGTACGGCCGGAAATCACTCTATCTCAGGTTCGGATCGGTGCATGGGTAACGTTCTTTATTCGGTACTCGAGCATCACCAAGTGGCGGAGCGCTCGGAACCTTGATTCCTACTCGCTCGCTCTCCTCAAGGCTGCCGAGTTGCTGGATGGACACGACGAGTGAGCGTTGTGACACATCTAGTGTCGCGTGAACGATGATCTTTGACCGCCGGTGGCTTTGGTGAGGATCTGGTCGGCGTTCTTGGTCCAGGCGAACGGTTTGCAGCGTTCGTTCCAGCCGTCGATGAACGACTCGATCGCGGCGATGAGGTCCTTCACGCTGGTGAAAGTGCCGCGGCGGATGGCCTGGCGGGTGATGATGCCGAAGAAGATCTCGACCATGTTCAGCCACGACCCGCTGGTCGGGGTGAAGTGCATGGTGATCCGAGGGTTGCGGGCTAGCCACGCTTGAACGGTGGGGTGCTTGTGGGTGGCGTAGTTGTCCACGACCAGGTGCAGCTTGACCCGCGGGTAGGCCTTCGCGACGTGCTTGAGGAACCTCAAGAACTCGTCGCTGCGATGCCGCGGGTAGCAGGCATCGGTGATTTTGCCGGTCGCGACCTCCAACGCCGCGAACAGCGTCGTGGTGCCATGGCGGACGTAGTCGTGGGTCGCCTTCTCCGCCAGCCCGGGCCGCAGCGGCAGGATCGGCGCGGTCCGGTCCAACGCCTGAATCTGGGACTTCTCGTCGATCGAGAGCACCACCGCCTTGTCCGGCGGGTTCAGATACAGGCCAACGACGTCGCGGACCTTGGCCTCCAACTCCGGATCAGTGGAGAACTTGAACGTCTCCCGGCGCCACGGCTGCAGGCCCCACTTGCGCCAGATCTTGGCGACCCACACATTCGAGATGCCGCCCAGATGATCGGCCAGCAGCCGGCTGGACCAGTGCGTCACGCCCAGGTTCTCCGGCGGCGGCTCCAGCGTCGCCAGCACCACCTCCGTCTCGTCGATCTGCGCCGGCCGACCAGGCTTCGGCCGATCCTCCAGCCCGGCAATCCCCTCGGCCGCGTAACGCTTCTTCCACCCGATCACCGTCGGCTTGGACACCCCGACCCGATGCACGATCTCGTTCGTACCCACACCCTCATCGGCCAGCAACACGATCCGCGCCCGCTGCGCGAGCCCCGCCCGCAACGACGGCGACCGCGTCCACCGGATCAACTCGGCACGGTCCTCGTCAGGCATCTGCACGGCAACAGTCAACGACATGCCTCACCCTACCGCGAGGTAAAGCTATTTCATTCACGCGACACTA
>JASLBX010000042.1 GCA_030146385.1 Jiangellaceae bacterium
CCGCCAAGCCGTCAAACAAGTCCTCGTCAACCTCGTCGAACACGCCATGAACATCGCCCAAACCGCGTGACCCAGGCCTTCAGATCAGACTGAACTCGATGCGGCGGGCGGCGATGGACGCCTCGACCAGGCGCACGGTCACATCCTTGCCCAGCGGCACATCTGATCCGGTGACCCGGCCGCGTACCGCTGGGGCGCGGAGGACCACTTCGCCGTGCTCAGGTTTGCCGTCGCGCGGCGGTGACACGTCCACCACGACACCGTCGAACCGCTGCCCCTCGCGACCCGTGAGCAGCGCCGCCTCGACCACCGCGACGCACAGTCCCTCGTACGAGTTGGCCCGCCGGCCCGCCTCGGCCATGATCTCCGGCATGCCGGGCAGACCGTCGCGTACCCACACGGGTATCTCGGCTCCGGCGCAGGCGGCTACGCAGATCTCCAGCCCGTAGCGGTCGACCAGCCGCCGCAGGGGCGCGGTGACGTGCGCGTACTCTGACGCGATGGCGGCGTGCGTAGCCGCGTCGGGCACCGTCCCGTCGAAGGTGATGTATCCCGACCCGCGGAACAACCCGGCCGCTTCGTTGAGGAACGCCTCATGCGCGGGGTTTCGCATGTCCAGCAACGGAATCAGCTGGGCGTACGGGATGTCGTCCGGCCACGCCACGTCGAGTGCGCGGGCTGCTCTCCGCAACCGTGCGACACTGGCTTCGCCGGCGTCCGGCACAGTGCGGAACACGCCGACCCCTGCTTCGCGCATCACCGCGGCCGCCACCATGCCCGTCAGCAGCGATATTTGCGCGTTCCAGGTCTCCACTGAAAGCGGGCTGCGGTACGCGAGACCCAGGCCATCCGGGGTCGCGACGATCTCCTGCTCCGGCAGGGGCAACGACACCCCGCCGCGGGTCCGTTCGAGGTCCTGGCGAAGCCGGCCGACCACCGGCAACAGTTGGAGCATCTCGCCCGCAGTCCCGGTGTCGAGATCGCGTTGGACGGCGTCGTACGACAGCTTTGCGACGCTTCGGACCAGCGCACGCCGCACCACCGGATCACCCGTTACGTCGCCGGAGGAATCCAGCCGGATCTCCCACACCAAGGCGGGACGGTCCTCCCCCGGCAGGAGGCTGGCCGCACCCTCGGAGAGCTCCGCAGGGTGCAGCGGTGCCCGCGAGTCCGGACCGTAGTAGGTGACGCCGCGCCGGTGCGTCTCGGCGTCGAGGGCGCCGCCCGGCGTGACGAACGCGGCGACGTCGGCGATGGCATACCGGACGAGGAACCCGTGCCCGTCGGGGGACAGGTGCAAGGCCTGGTCGAGATCCATCGAACTGGCCGGATCGATGGTCACGAACGGCACGTCGGTGAGATCCAGCTCCGGCCGTGGCCGCGATGTGGCCGCCTCTCGTGCCTCGATCAGTGCCGGCGCCGGGAACTCGACCGGGATCCTCAGCTCGCGACGGACGTCGGCCAACTCCTGACGCAGCGCACGGCCGTCGGCGGCAAGGCGAACATGGCGACGTGGCATGGTCGGCACATTACGCGCTGGGAAACCGGCCATGAGCCGGCCGGCTCACCGCAGCTTCGGATCGAGTGCGTCCCGCAGCGCGTCCCCGAGCACCACGAAGGCCAGGATCGTGGCTATCAAGCATCCCAGCGGGAACAGCAGCAGATGGGGGTAACCACCCCGGGCCCACTCCGCACCGTTGGCGATCATAATTCCCCAACTGATCGCAGGTGGACGTACCCCAATGCCGAGAAACGACAGCACCGCCTCCGCGGCGATGATCGCACCGATCGAGGTGGGGATCAGCGCGGTCACCGGGGCGATCGAGTTCGGCAGGACGTGCCGGAAGATGATCCTTCGGTCCGAGGCGCCCAGCGCCTTGGCCGCCGCCACGAACTGGAAGTTCTTGGTCTCGAGTGTGCTGGCCCGGACGTACCGTGTGTAGCTGATCCAGCCGAACAGGGTCAGGACGATCGCGGGTGGCAGCAACGCCATGAACTGGCTGTGCCCCAGGTTGATCCCGCGGAACATCGACAGCACGAGCAGGGCCGCGAGCAGGAACGGCACGACGAGGAACACCTCGAGCAAGCGCGAAATGACCGCGTCGACGACGCCGAGGTAGTAGCCGGCCAGGCTGCCGAGCGTCAGGCCGATCAGTACCGAGCATCCGACCACCACGAACGCAAGGAGCAGCGACGGCCGTGCTCCGTACACCGTCTGGGCGTAGAAGTCGCACCCGAACAGGTCCGTGCCAAACGGATGCTCGCCACCGAACCACTGCGGCCTGATCTTCGCCCGCGCGATGTCGCACTGGCCCGGATCTTTGGACGTGAACAGGCCAGGGACGGCGGCCACGACGACGAAGAACCCCGCGACCAGTGACGCGATCACCACGCTCGGCCGGCGGCGCAACGAGTGAAACGCCTCCGACCAGAGTGATCGTCCCGGAGGTGCCTCGGCCGGGGCGTTCTCCTTCATGGTGATCAAGGTCTCAGTCATAGCGAATCCTCGGGTCCAGAGCGGCGTACGCGAAGTCGACCACGATGTTCACCACGAGCACGAGGATGGCCAGCAGCGTCACGACTCCTACGACGACGGGGATCACGCTCTCCCGCTCGGAGTTCCACAACAGCCCGCCCATGCCGTGGATGTTCATGATGCCCTCGGTGATCACAGCGCCACTCAACGCCTCGGCGAAGACGAACCCCACCGCGGTCGCGACCGGAATCGACGAGTTCCGCAGGATGTGGAAGATGATCAGGCGTTTCGAGCCCATTCCCTTTGCCTTGGCCGCGCGCACGTGGTCGGCGCCGTAGTTCTCCAATTGGCTGGCGCGGACCAGCCGGATGAACGCGGCCGAGCCCGTCGCACCCAGGAGGATCCCAGGGACGATCATCGTCACCCATGGGTGGTTCGGGTCGAAGGATGGCTTGAACAGCAGGCCGAGGAAGCTGTCGCTGCCGAACCGGTCACGCATCCAGGTACCGGCCGGCACGGCGACGACGTACTTGTAGACGAGCAGCATCACGAACACCGGGAAAGCGTCGATCAGGATGCTGGTGAACCTGATCGAGTGGTCGGCGGCACGGCCGCGGAATCTCGCCGCCACCGAGCCCAGCAGTAGGCCCATGATCAGCCAGGTGATCGACACGATCACGAACAGCCGGAGCGTGTTCGGCGCAGCCACCGCGACCAGTTCGGTCACCTCGCGGCCGCGGAAGTCCGCGCCGAAGTCTCCACGGGCATAGTCGCCGAGACGCTCGAAGAAGCGCCCGATGCAGGGATTCCCGACCTGGTCGTAGCAAGGATCGTCCAGGTTGTAGCGCGCTTCGACCGCGGCGAGCTGGGAGGCAGTCGGGCTCCGGTCACCGAAGAACGCCCGGGCCGGGCTGTCGTTGAGCTGGACGGTGAACGTCGTCAGCACGTGCAGCAGACCAATGACGAGCAGGAGCGTGAGGAGCGCCTGCAACAACCGGCGAGCCGCGTACCTGCCCAACCGCGGCCTCCTTCCTCGGACTATGCGGCCCTAGGCGCCGGCGGGGCTCAAGCCCGGCACCGGCGCCCAGGGTCGGTTGTGAATCAGCGGTCGGACCTATGACGTGACGCTCAGCTTCCTGAGCTCGACCGCGCCGCTGAATGGGTTCAGCACCACGTTGTCGAGCCGGTCGCTGTAGAACGTGGTGCTCTGCGTCCAGGTCAGCGGGATCGTCGGCAGGTCCTCGGCCAGGATGAGCTCTGCCTCCTGGTAGTGCGTCACCGCCTCTCCCAGCGTCGGCGCCTGATCGGCCTCGGCGAGCTTTGCCTCGAAATCGGCGTTGTGGTACGCGAAGTGGTTGCCGTCCGGGCCGTTGCCGTAGATCGGCGCGAGGTAGTTCTCGTTCAACGGATAGTCCGGGAACCAGTTGTTGCGGAACACGCCGCCGGCGAAGTCACGCTCGGACCGCCGGGAGAAGAAGTCCTCGGTCGGGTCGAGCTGGTACTCGATGCCGAGGTTCTGCTTCAACTGGTCGCCGATCGCCTTGAAGATGGCTTCGGACGTGGGGTCGGCGCCGTAGGTGATCGTCAGGACGTCGCCGTCCGGCCAGCCGCCGGCCTCGTCCAGCAGCCGTTGGGCCTCTTCGGGGTCGAACCGGCAGTACTCGCAGGTGCCGCCCTCACCGCCGGGAACGCCACCCGGGACGACCCAGCTGTCCGCGGCCACGTACCGTCCCGGCACGATCGTCTCGACGATGGTCTCCATGTCGATCGCGAGCGAAAAGGCGCGCCGGAGGTTGACGTCCGTGAACTTCTCGTCGTAATGCGGGAAGCCCAGGTACGTCAGAGCGGTGCCGTTCTGGGAGACGACCCGCTGCGACAGATCCGGGTCGTTCATCGCCGCCTCCCACTCGGCAGGCGGCGGCTCCGACGCGTCGATGTCACCGGCCAGGAAGTCCGGCCACGACACATCGTCGCCGAGGTAGGCCGTCCACTGGACGCTGTCGAAGTTCGGCTGCTCGTCACCGGGGTAGTCGTCCCAGCGGCCCACCGTCAGCCCGATTTCCGGCTGCCACGGGCCGTCCGCCTGGAACGGACCGTTGCCGATCGGGTTGGTGGCGCACGCGTCGATGTCGTTCAGGCACTCCTCCGACATCGGGTAGAAGCCCGTGTAGCCGAGCAGCGCGGCGAACGAACCGAACGGCTCGTAGAGGTCGACCTCGAGCGTTAGGTCGTCGACGACTCGCAGCCCGGAGAGTTCGGTGGCCTCCGGGTCGGTGTCCTCGTCCGGTGCCTGCATCTCGTCGTATCCGACGATCCGCTCGAAGAAGTAGTTGTTGCCCATGGCGTTGGGGCCGTAGGCGGCGTGGTTCCAAGCGCGAGCGAACGCGGCGGCGTCCACCGGCTCACCGTTGTGGAACGTCCAGCCTTCCTTGATCTTAATCGTCCACGTCACGTTGTCGTCGGAGGTGATCGACTCGGCTACGTAGTTGTACGGCTCGGTGGTCTCGACGTCGTACCGGACCAGGCCCGAGAACAGCACGTCAAGGATCCTGATGTTGTCGAACGAGTACGAGTCCTGAGGTAGTAGGGTGCCGGGGTCAGTCATCGACAGGTGGGCCGTCCCGCCGGTGAACTCCTCGTTGCTGTCGGGCGATTCGTCGCTTGCGGGCGACTGGTCGCCATCGCCGCCACCACACGCGGCCACCGTGAAGGCGGCAACGGCGGCGAGGGCGACGAACCGTGTTCTTCGCATCTTGCGGCCTCCTTGAACTGGACGAACCAAGGCGTCAAATCGGGGTTGGAGGTAACTAGTGGACTAGACCATAGCGTCGGGGTCTAGACCACAGTGCCGCAATTACTCGGGAGTGGTAGGGCTGTTACCGATCTGTGCTGGGCCTGCCCACCCGATTTGCGGAACCGGGTGCACGTGCGCCAGCGTCGAAGAGGCATGCGTCCACTTGTCGTACAACTCGTGCCGCTCGCCGTGACCGGACTGGTCGTTGCCGGGTGCGGTGACGAACGCGCGGCGACCACTGACCCGTCCGGGGCTGGATCAGGACAGCAGTACACCGCCACGGCAACGGTGCTGGAGAGTCCGGAACACGGGCCCCAGTTGTGTCTTGGCGGCGTCGCAGAGTCCTTGCCTCCGCAATGCGGTGGTCCTGACATCGTTGGCTGGAGCTGGGACGACGTCGACGACTTCGAATCCGCCAGCGGAACGACGTGGGGCGCCTACACGGTCGTGGGGACGTACGACGGCGAGGCCTTCAGGCTCACTGAGCCGCCCCAGCCGGCGGTCGAGCCGGAGATTCCGGACTCGCCGCAGTTTTGGACGCCGTGCGACGAGCCAACCGGCGGCTGGGCGGTCGTCGACGAGGACACCGCCACAGACGAAGCGATGAACGAGGCGATCGCCTATGCGGAGGCGCAAGCCGACCACGCTGGCACTTGGCTGGACCAGTCGATCAATCCTGCGCTGGCAGATGAAGCCGACCTGTCTCCCGAGGACATGGAGGCGGTCGCCAACGACCCGACGAAGCTCGTGCTGAACTTCCGGTTCACTGGCGACGTCGACCGGCACGAACAGCAGCTTCGCGAGATCTGGGGTGGCGCGCTGTGTGTGAGTGCGGCTGAGCACACCATGGCGGGGCTGCAGGAGATCCAGTTGCAGATTCACGACGACTACGGCACCGACATCCTGGGCTCCGGCATCGACACTGAAATCGGCTACGTCGAGTTGATGGTCGCCCTGGATGACGGCAGCTTGCAGCGTGAGCTTGACGAGCGATACGGCGAGGGTCTGGTTCGCGTCTACTCTGCGCTTCAGCCGGTGGACTGAGATCGGGGGCAAGCGAGCCGCCGCTCCGCAAGTCCGTTTACGCGGCGATCCCGACCTTTGCTAGGCGGGCAAGCGACGTTTACGTGGGGCCTACCCTATTTACGTGATCATTCCGGGTGGAGTTCGGGGTGCGTGGACCACCAGGTGAGGAGTTCCTCCCGGGCGGCGTCGGGGCCGACCGGGCCGCGGTCGAGCCGGAGGTCCAGCAGGAACTGCCAGGCCTTTCCCACGGCCGGCCCGGGCCGGATGCCCAAGATTTCCATGATCTGGTTGCCGTCGAGGTCGGGCCGCATGGCGGCGAGCTCTTCCTCCTCGGCCAGCCGCTCGATGCGCTCCTCCAGCGCGTCGTACGCCTCACGGAGCGCCTGGGCCTTGCTCCGGTTGCGCGTCGTGCAGTCGACCCGGGTCAGCACGTGCAGGCGTTCGAGCAGGTGACCGGCGTCGCGGACGTACCGGCGGACCGCGGAGTCGGTCCACTCGCCACCCGCGTAGCCGTGAAACCGCAGGTGCAGCTCGACCAGCTTCGCGACGTCCTCAACCACGCTCGCCGGGTACCGCAGCTTGGTGAGGCGCTTACGGGCCAGCTTCGCCCCGACCACGTCGTGGTGGTGGAAGGTCACCCCGCCATCCAGTTCGAAGCGGCGGGTCTTCGGCTTGCCGATATCGTGCAGCAGCGATGCCAGCCGGGTCACCAGGTCGGGGCCGCCGTCGGGCAGCCTCGGCTCCAGGCCGATGGCCTGCTCGAGAACGGTGAGGGAGTGCTCGTACACGTCCTTGTGCCGGTGGTGCTCGTCGATCTCCAGCCGCAGGGCCG
>JASLBX010000067.1 GCA_030146385.1 Jiangellaceae bacterium
CAGCTCACCACGGTGATCTACACGCTCGGTCTCGATACCGAGCGCCGACGGTCGTGGCTGGCCATCGGGCGTGCGGTCTGCGGGCTTGGCGTTGCCTGGTTCAAGGAGGAGCACGTCGCGTACGGGTGGGACTTCCCGTCCACAGCAGCCCGATACGCGCTGCTGGAAGATGCGCTGCAATTGCTGCCTCTCATGTGGGGACCTGGCAAGCGCGCGTTCGACGGGCGGGCTGTGCCCGTCCCGGACACGTCCTGTTATCCGCGCCCAGTCCAGGAGAAAGTGCCGATCGTGGTCGGAGGCGGCGGTCAGCGGCGCACGTTGCGGCTCGCCGCTCAGTACGCGGACGGGGCCAACGTCCTCGGAGACGCCGGCACGGTTCGGCGCAAGTTGTCCGTCCTGCATGAGCACTGCAAGGACCTCGGGCGCGACCCGGTCAGTGTAGAGATGACACATCTGTCAACCGCGCTGATCGGATCGGACGACAGACACGTTCGGGAACTTGTCGACCGGCTGCGGTCGCCGCGGCAACCCGCCGCGCGATATGCCGAGGCGGTCAACGCCGGCACGATCGACGATCATGTCGGTCGATTCCGTGAACTCGCCGAAGCCGGCGCGCGAGAAGTCGTCGTCCGGTTGCCCGATCTCACTGACGCGGCGCCGATCGACCGGCTCGCCAGGGTCATCGCCGCGTTGCGATAGTCCCGCGGCTCAGTTAGCAGTGGCGTCGGATTCGGCCAGGGCGGCCTCCACGGCATCGCCGACGTCGTCGTTGTGCTCAAGCACAACGTCCAGCTGGGTGATCTCGAGCACCCGGCGGACCTGGCCATCGGCCCCGGACAGCCGCAACGTGTGGCCCACCACCTGGCCCCGACGGTAGGCCACGATCATGGCGCTCAGTGCCGTCGAATCCAGGAAGGTCGTCTGCGACAAGTCAACGACCATGTTGCCCCGCTCGATCAAGGCACACAATCGCCCCTCCAGGGTCGCTGCGTTCGAGAGATCTACCTCGCCGACAGGCCGAGCGATCACGCAACCGCGCAAATCCTGTGCCTGGATCTCGAGCCGGGCAGTCATCTTCTGCCCCCTTTCATGAACGGCGGTGCGGCGGGAGGGAACACACACTGCTACTGGTTCTCTTCCATACCACGTGGTAGCAACGGGTCAACAAGTTTGCAGTGCGCAGTTGAGCTATATCTGACGTTAACCGCACCTACCAGCGGGTACGTGTTCTTACATGGGCGCGAACGTCATTCGTCTGGTCCGTACCGATCATCGCCGGATCACTGATCTCACCGAACGACTGGGACGACGCTACCGCGCCGGAGAGTCGCTGCCCGCTCAGCTCAGCACCGAAATCAGGGCACATGCCGTCACGTCGGTGGACTGCCTACTGCCGTTCGCCGAGGACCGGGTCACTGAGCTCGACCCGCAGTACGCCGAGACGCTGGATGAGCTGGCCGCCGCGGCGGACGAACTTGAAAGCTGCCTACACCCCGTGCCCGCGCCGGTCGTCGAGCAGGTGACCTCCGCGGTGCGCCGCCACATCGATGTCGAGGAGGCCACCGTCCTGGACGAACTTGACAAAGCCGTCAGCGTCGAGCGGCTGCGGCTGCTCGGCGAAACCTTCAAACGTGGCCGGGACGCCGCCCTCAAAGCCCAAGGCGAGCGGGTCGGCCGGTACACCAGGCCCCGGGTGTCCCGGGCCGAACTCTACGAACGGGCCCGCTACCGCGGCATCGCCGGACGCTCGGCGATGTCAAAGAGCGAGCTCCTGTCAGCGCTCAAGGAGTCGCAGTGAAGATTTCGCTCGTCTACTCGGCACACCCCGGCCAGACCGCCGGAAACGTGGACGCCGAAAGCCTGCACGCCCACGTATCCGACCTGGCTGAGGCGCTGGCCAACCGCGGCTACGACGTCGCCGTCGAAGCGCTCCGGCAGGATCCCGTCGAACGGATGGGGCAAGCAGTCCGCGACCTCGAGAAGTCGTGGGCGGCCGCACCGCCGGACATAGTCCACGCCCACCTGTGGTCCTCAGGACTCGCTGCCCTCGCCACGATGCACCAGTCGAACAACCTGAAGCGGGTTCCCGTCGTCCAGACGTTCCACGCGCTCGACCTTCCGGGCGATGACACCAGTGCTCGCGCTCACGAGTGGCGGCGCCTCGAGGCAGCCGTCGCACGCGGCGTGGACAAGATAGCTGCGTCGTCCCGCCGGGAGGTGTCGGGCCTGGTCACGCTGGGCGCCCGCCGGGGAAACATCGAGGTGATCCCGCACGGTGTCGACACCGAGCTGTTCACGCCGAACGGCGAGGCAGCACACAAGCCAAGAGGCGATCGCCTGCTCTCCGTGGGCCCGCTGGCGAGCGAGACTGGATTCGACGTCGCGATCCGCGCCATGCCGGCGTTGCCCGACGTCGAGTTGGTCATCGCGGGCGCACGTCCGTCCGGTGAGAACGGGAAGTGGTCGTTCGACGACGACGCCGAGGTGGCCCGGCTCAACGATCTGGCTCGCCAGTTGAACATCTCCGATCGGGTCCACGTCGTGGAGAAGCCCCCGCGTAGGGAGCTGCCCAAGCTGCTTCGGTCCGCGGACATCTTCGTCTGCACCCCCTCCCACGAGACTCCGAGCACCGCGGCCATCGATGCGATGGCCTGCGGACGGCCGGTCATCGCGGCTGCCGTCGGCGAGCTTCTGGACGTGGTCATCGAGGAGACGACCGGCGTGCTGGTTCCACCGCGCAACCCGGTCGCGCTGGCCCGCGCGATACGGAGCCTGCTGGCCGATCCGATCCGGCTCGAAGGCTTCGGTCTGGCCGCCGCCGACCGAGCGAAGATCCGGCACTCGTGGCCCCGGGTGACGGACGAGGTGGTGCGCACTTACGAACAGGCTGCCGGGTGAGTTTCCGGCCAGCATCCATGGGTACCACGCGAGGCAATACCCGAGACGAGGCAACACCCCTAGACCTCGAGGAGGTTGCAGCATGCTCACGCTGACTACCGGAGCAGTGAACGCTATTCGCGAGATAACACATCAGCCCGGGCTGCCGGAGGAGACCGGAGTCCGGATCGCCGCGACCGCCGCCGGCAATGGCGGACCCGCGTTCGATATCGCAGTCGCCTCGACGCCGGAGCCAACTGACGACGTAGTCGAATCCGAGGGAGCTCGCGTGTTCCTCGACCCGGAGGCCTCTGCAGCCTTCGACGACAAGGCGCTCGACGCCGAGATCGACGAGGGTCAGGTCCGGTTCCGCGTCGAGGATCGGACGTCGTGATGCGGCTCTATTGGTGGGAGGACGCCGCGTGCCGGACGGCGGACGCGGACCTGTTCTTCACTCCTGAGGGCGTCACGAAAGAGCAGCGGCGCGCGGCCGAGCGCCGGGCCAAGCTGATCTGCCTGCGCTGCCCAGTGCGTCAGGACTGCCTCGAGGCGGCACTGGAGCAAGAGGAGAGCTACGGGGTCTGGGGTGGCCTCTCGGCACGGGAACGCAAGCGCCGGTTCGCCAAGACGCGCGTCTCCGCCTGACCGAGTCACATGATCACGAAGGCTTTGTTGCCGGATCGGGCTACAAAGCCTTCGTGATCATGGGATTTGCTGGATCTTGTCCTTGAACAGCGTGCTGGCGATCGCCACGCGGCGGGGCTGACCCTTCAAGAACGACAGGGCGAAGTTCTTCGCCTGCTCATACTCGATCTTCGATGGCATGGGCGGCTCGTCCGGGTCGACATGGACGTCCACCACCGCCGGGCCTTCTGCACTGAACGCGGCACCGACCGCATCCGCGAGCTCACCCGGCTTGGTTACCGTGGCGCCGAAACAACCACAGCTGCGCGCCCACCCAGCGAAGTCGCCGTAAGGCTCGCCGAACCGCACGCCGTGCTCGGGGTAGCCGAGCACCATCTGCTCCCACAGGATCTGGCCGAGCGACTTGTTGTTGTTGATCACGACCTTGACCGGCAGCCCGTGCCGGGCGGCGGTCATCATCTCCGCCATCAGCATCGCGAAACCGCCGTCCCCGACGTACGCGATGACCTGCCGCTCAGGGAACGCGCGCTGGGCGGCGATGGCATACGGCACTCCGCAGGCCATCGTGGCCAGGTTGGACGAAAGGTAGAACTGCCGGTCACCGCGGATCGTGAAGTGCCGGGCAGCCCATGTCGCGACGGTCCCGGAGTCGCACGTCAAGATCGCGTCGTCGGTGGCGAGATCGTCGATCACGGACGCGAGGTACTGCGGTGCGATCGGTTCGCGCTCGGCGTCCTGTAGCGCGGTCATCTTGTCGCGCCACGCGTCCATCCGCTTCCGGTAGTCGTCCAGCACGTGGTGTGGCCTGGGCTCGAGCAGCGGAAGCAACGCCGCCAGGCCCTCGCGCGCGTCGGCGACGACCGGGACGGCTGTGGGCATTCGCACGCCGGCCCGGACGGTGTCCGCCTCGACCTGGACGACCTTCGTCCGCTCCGGGTCGGGTAGGTACTTGGTGTACGGAAAGTTGGTGCCGACCATCAGCAGCGTGTCGACATCGTCGATGAGATCCTCGGAGGGCTCCGTGCCGAGCAGGCCGATGCCGCCCGTGGTGTAGGGCGAGTCGTCCGGCACGACCGCCTTGCCGGGCAGCGTCTTGATGACCGGAGCGTCGAGTGCCACTGCGGCCTGCTCGATCTGGCTGCGTGCATGCAGGGCACCGGCTCCGGCCAGAATCGCGATCTTCTCGCCACGGTTGAGCAGGTCAGCGGCGGCCCGGACGTCCTCCGGATCCGGCAGGCCGGCGGGTTGCCGGTACACCGCGGCGGACGCCGGAGCCCGCACCGGACCGACCTCGTCGAACGGGTGCGCGTCCGCGTCGGCGATCTGGACGTCATTGGGCATGCTGAGGTGCGCGACGCCGCGCCGGCCCAGCGCCGTCCGGGCGGCGACGTCCACGACGCTCGGCAACTGCGCCGGGTTGAAGACGGTCTGGCTGTACTCGGCCACGTCCGTGAACACCCGGGAGAGGTCGACCTCCTGCTGGTACCCAGTGCCGAGGACGGTCGTCTCCTGCATCCCGGTGATGGCCAGCACAGGGGCGTGGTCGAGCTTGGCGTCGTACAGGCCGTTGAGCAGGTGAATCCCGCCGGGCCCAGACGTGGCCAGGCAGACCCCCAGGCGCCCGGTCGCCTTCGCGTACCCGGTCGCCATGAGCGCGGCGGCTTCCTCGTGGTGGACGAGGACGAAGCGGACCTTGTCCTGGTGCCGGCGCAAGCCCTCCATGATTCCGTTGATGCCGTCTCCCGGCAGCCCGAAGACGGTGTCGACTCCCCAGTCAGCGAGCCGCTGGACAAGTGCTTCAGACGCGATACGGGGTCATGTTTCGCACTCCTTGGCTGACATCTCGTGGTTAGCTTGCCGATCTTCGGGTATGTCAATGAGCGACACCGTCCGACGCTGGATTGGAGCACGCCGTGATCATTTTGGGCGTTGTGCTGCTAGTTCTCGGCCTGATCTTCAACATTGGCATCCTGACCACGATCGGGATCATTCTGATCGTGGTGGGAGCCCTGCTGTACCTGCTCGGGTCTATGGGGCGGCCGCTCGGAGGCCGGCGCCACTGGTGGTAGCCACCGACGCCGCGACTCACCGGTTCGGTGATGCTGCGCTGATGTGCCCCAGCA